>JAHFQG010000038.1:9402-9804 GCA_023266415.1 Francisellaceae bacterium
TATTGCGTAAAATAGAGAGTCCCAAGGGGGTTACTTTGTTATCAGAAATAGAAAACATTTTTTTAAGAACAGAGGGATCTTCTTGAAGAATTTCTTTTATCGAAGAAATGTCTTCTTCCTCAATAGCTTGAATGAATGCTGAACCAAGGTTGTCTCTTTGAAAAAGTTGTTTGAATCTTGAGAAAATATGTGCACCCAATCCTGCCTTATGAAACGGAGGGCATAGGATACACCATTTATGTGTATAGACGTTATACTGGCTCAACAACTAAGCCAGTTAGATATCTTGTTTACCCATGGCCTCTCTGAATGGCGCAAGGCTTTACCTTCTAGTAAGTCATTTACCTATTTCTTGGCAAGTGCTAGGATGTTCATGGTATTATTTCTTCGAAATAGAGGGGT
>JAHFQG010000039.1 GCA_023266415.1 Francisellaceae bacterium
GGCCATGGCCCCCGCCATCACTGCCTGGGCCGTCATCCCTTTTTCAGATGGCTTAGTACTGGCCAACATCAATGCCGGATTGCTTTTTTTATTGGCCATGACATCTTTGGGGGTGTATGGCATTATCATTGCAGGATGGGCTTCTAACTCGAAATATGCTTTATTGGGTGGACTTCGCTCTGCCGCTCAAGTGGTCTCATACGAAATTGCCATGGGGTTTTGCTTGGTGGGCGTTTTAATGGCCGCTGGCTCCATGAATCTATCAGATATTGTCTACGCCCAACAAGGCGGCGTCTGGCATTGGTATTGGTTACCCTTGTTTCCCTTGTTCCTCATTTACTGGATTTCAGCCCTAGCTGAAACCAACCGAGCCCCATTCGACGTGGCGGAAGGGGAATCAGAGTTGGTGGCCGGGTTTCATGTCGAATACGCGGGCATGCCCTTCGCCGTGTTTTTCTTGGCCGAATACGCCAACATGATTCTGATTTCAGTCCTATGTGCTTTACTGTTTTTTGGCGGGTGGCTGTCACCTTTCCAAGGTATTTTTGGGCTAGACGCCTTATTCCAATGGGTGCCAGGGTTGGTCTGGTTGCTGTTAAAAGCCAGCTTTTTCCTGTTTGCCTACCTATGGTTTCGGGCCACTTTTCCCCGATATCGGTATGATCATATCATGCGCTTGGGGTGGAAAATTTTTATTCGCCTCTCCTGTGCTTGGTTGGTGGTGTTGGGGCTGGCCATACAATGGCATCTCAAACCCTGGTTTGGAGTTTAGATCATGCGTCGTTTTTTTAAGAATTGGCTGTTATGGGAGCTGTTAAAAGGGCTGCAAGTCACCGGACGCTATTTGTTTAAAGACAAAGTTACCCTGCAATACCCAGATGAACTCACCCCTAAGTCCCCTCGGTTTCGGGGGATCCACGCTCTTAGGCGCTATGCCAATGGAGAAGAACGGTGTATTGCTTGCAAATTGTGCGAAGCCGTATGCCCCGCCTTAGCCATCACCATCGAATCAGAACCCAGAGCCGATGGCGGCCGTCGAACCACGCGGTACGAAATTGATTTGTTCAAATGTATTTATTGTGGATTTTGTGAAGAATCCTGTCCGGTCGACTCCATTGTCGAAACCAGTGAATCAAACTATGTCTTTCTAGAACGAGGAGAGAATATCCTGGACAAGCCCTTGTTATTGGCCATTGGAGATCGGTATGAGAAACAAATTGCCGCTGAAAGAGCAGAAGATGCCCCTTTTCGGTGAGGAAATGCAATGCAACTAACTGACATACTGTTTTATTTCTTCAGCGCCATCGCCGCAGGCGCGGCAACGGGCGTTATTTTATCCAAACATCCCGTCCACGCCGTCTTGTCCTTGGTGCTCACCTTCGTGGCCACCGCAGTACTCTGGCTGCTCGCCCAAGCCGAATTTTTGGCCATCGTGCTGGTGTTGGTGTACGTGGGTGCTGTCATGGTACTCTTTTTATTCGTGGTTATGATGCTCAATGTGGAAATTGAAGAACTTAAACCCATTAAATGCCATCTGCCCATCGCTATTGGCTTGGCAAGCGTTTTGTTCGCCTTATTAACCACCTGGATTTTACGCGCCAACAGCCAAACGTTATTATTACCCATCACCTCTGAAACCGCCAACGTTCAACGCATCGGCTACACCCTCTTTACCGAATATGTGCTTCCCTTCGAAATAGCAGGCGTCATACTTTGGGTCGCCATTATTGCCGCTATCGTCCTAACCTTCCGCGGTCGTCAAGGTCTCAACAAAAGCCCTTCGCCTTCTGTGCAACTTAGTACCACAAAAGAAAGCCGTCTCACCTTGGTTAAAATGAAGGCAGAACCCCCATGATAACGTTAGCCCATTACCTCATTTTCGCCGCACTCCTGTTCTGTCTGGGCGTGGCTGGCATCTTTCTTAATCGACGTAATGTGTTGGTGGTGTTAATGTGCATAGAACTGATATTGCTCTCCGTCAACACCAATTTCGTGGCCTTCGCCCGCTTTATGAATAACATCCATGGTGAAATTTTTGTCTTCTTTATCCTTACTGTGGCCGCCGCGGAAGCTGCTATCGGCTTGGCTATTTTGGTCGTCTTGTTCCGGCAACAAAAAACCATCGACGTCGATCGGCTCAACGAGCTAAAAGGATGAGTATGAATCTGTTATTCCCCCTAGGAGTGATACTTGCCCCCCTCATCGGTGCCCTCATCGCTGGGCTAGGTAGGGTAGGGCGTAAAAATGCCCATCGCATCACCATTTTAGGGGTGGCCGTCTCTTTTGCCTTATCCTGTTTCATCGCTAAAGCCGTTTATTTAGACGCTCTCACTTGGAATGGCCCTCTATACCTATGGGCCAACACGGGTGGACTGTCCCTTCAAATTGGCCTGCTCCTCGATCCCCTCACCACCCTCATGATGCTCGTGGTCACCTTCATCTCCCTCATGGTCCATATTTATACTGTGGGGTATATGGCCGATGATCCGGGCTATCAACGCTTCTTCAGCTACATCTCTCTCTTTACCTTCTCAATGCTGGTTTTAGTTATGTCCAACAATTTCCTCCAACTCTTTTTTGGATGGGAAGCCGTTGGGCTGATTTCTTACCTCCTCATCGGATTTTGGTTCAAAAAAGAAAGCGCCATTGTGGCCAACTTAAAAGCTTTCTTGGTCAATCGGGTGGGTGACGCTGGGTTTCTGATTGGTATTGCCCTGGTGTACACTACCTTCCACTCCCTCCAATATGCCGACGTCTTTGCCGCAGCCTCCACCTTAAAAAATCCCGACCTCACTTGGCTCTGCATCGCCCTCTTTATTGGCGCCATGGGTAAATCCGCCCAAGTACCCCTCCATGTCTGGTTACCAGATTCCATGGAAGGCCCGACCCCTATCTCAGCACTCATCCACGCCGCCACCATGGTCACCGCCGGGGTGTTTATGGTCGCCAGACTCTCCCCCCTCTTCGAATACTCCGATACCGCCCTCAATTTCATTTTGTGCGTGGGCGCTACCACCTGCTTCTTTATGGGCCTCTTAGGGTTGGTGCAAAACGACATCAAACGCATTATTGCCTATTCCACCCTCTCCCAATTGGGGTATATGATCACCGCCCTGGGCGCTTCTGCCTACTCCTTAGCCCTGTTTCACCTCACCACCCATGCCTTCTTTAAGGCTCTCCTGTTTTTAGGCGCTGGCGCCGTCATTATCGCCCTCCATCACGAACAAGACATCCGTCGTATGGGTCATTTGCGTCAAGCTTTACCCATCACCTACACCGTCATGCTCATTGGCTCCCTAGCCCTCATCGGCTTCCCTGGGTTTTCCGGATTTTATTCCAAAGATCTTATCATTGAAGCTGTCCACCATTCCAACCTGCCCGGCAGTACCTATGCCTATGCCTGTGTACTCCTGAGCGTGCTCATCACTGCCCTCTATACTTTCAGATTGTTTTTCAAGGTGTTTCACGGGCCTTCTCACGTTGAACAGTCTGTGAAAGCCCATCTCCAGGAAGTGCCCTTTGTGGTGTGGGGTCCCCTGGTCGTCTTGGCTATCCCTTCTGTGATAGCGGGTATTTACTTGGTCGGACCTCTTCTACACGGGGCTTTAGATGCTTCTCTGTTCATCTTACCAAAACACCCGGCCATGCAAGACATTGGCACTCATATACCCAGCTGGTGGGGTATGCCCTTCGGGTTGGCCATGACAGGCGTCGCATTGGCTTTCTTGGGCTATATTCAATTTCCCCATTGGCCTTCGCAACTGCAAGAAAAATTCCACAATTTATATAATATCCTCAACAACCGCTATGGGTTCGATACCTTCAACCAACAAATCTTGGTACCCGCCATCCAACGCATGGCCAGAGCGTTTTCCCATTGGGGTGATCAAATTTTCATAGATGGCTGGTTGGTAAATGGTTCTGCCAACACCATGGTGCGTGTGGGTGCTCAATTACGACGGCTTCAAAGTGGATATTTATACCATTATGTTTTTGGGATGGTGGTGGGTGTTATTGGTGCGCTATTATGGTTGACCAGCCCTTAATGAGGTTTTTGGCATGATACAAACAGGTCTTATTTTTTTCCCCCTCCTTTCAGGAGTGCTTGTACTTCTGGTGGGGAACAACCGCCCCAGATGGGCAAAATCCATCAGCCTGTTGTCCGGATTTATCTCTTGGGCACTGTGTGCCTGGTTATGGCACCTCTTCGACCCCACCTTAGGCACCTTTCAATTGGTCGAACGCCAACATTGGATCCCCGCCTTAGGCATCGAATACTACTTGGGGGTTGATGGCTTCTCCATGCCCCTTGTGCTCCTCACCAGCTTCTTTACTCCCCTCATCGTGATTGCTGCTTGGCACCTCAAACAACGTATCGCCCATTATCTGGCTGCCTTTCTCATGTTACAAGGTCTCATCCATGGCGTGTTTATGGCCCTCGATGGCATCTTGTTTTATGTGTTCTGGGAAGCCATGCTCATCCCCATGTTCCTGATTATCGGTATTTGGGGTGGCACCAACCGTGTATACGCCAGCTTAAAATTTTTCTTGTACACCTTTTTAGGCTCTGTTTTGCTGCTTATTGCCCTCCTGATCCTCCACCTGGCTGCCCTCCAACAAGGCGTGCTCCATGCTTTTAGCATCCCCGCGTTTTATAATGTGGCCCTCTCCTCCTTTCAACAAACCGTCATCTTTTTCTTACTCCTGTTGGCCTTTGCCGTTAAAATTCCCATGTGGCCCGTGCACACTTGGCTCCCCGATGCCCATGTCGAAGCTCCCACCGGCGGCTCCGTCATTCTGGCCGCCATTTTATTGAAAATGGGCGGCTATGGCCTGATCCGCTTCGTGCTCCCCATCGTACCAGCCGCTTCCCTCCAGTTCGCCCCCCTCGTCATCGGTGCGTCCCTCATTGCCATTGTGTATGTGGGTTTGGTCGCCTTGATCCAGCAAGATATGAAAAAACTCATTGCCTATTCCTCCATCGCCCATATGGGATTTGTTACCCTTGGCCTCTTTATTACCCTCCAAATGGGCATCGAAGGCGCTTATTTCCAAATGATCTCCCACGGCCTTATCGCAGGCGCACTCTTCTTTTGTGTGGGCGTCTTGTATGATCGCCTCCATTCCCGTCGTATCAGCGATTATGGAGGCGTGGCCCACGTTATGCCTAAGTTTGCCACCTTCTTTATGCTGTTTGCTCTCGCTAACTGCGGCCTTCCAGGCACCTCTGGGTTTGTGGGGGAATTTTTAGTAATTATCAGCGCTTTCCAAGCCATGCCTGCCTATGGCATCATCGCGGCTACCACCCTCGTATTAGGGGCCGCTTACTCCTTATGGCTCATGAAACGCGTGATTTTTGGCCCCGTTCAGAAAGAAACTGTCGCTACCCTAAAAGATGTGGATGCCCGAGAATACAGTATTTTGGCCAGCTTGGCCGCCCTGGTATTACTGTTTGGTGTCTGGCCAGCCCCCCTCATCCACACCACCCATGCCTCAGTTGAGGTACTAGAGCAGTTGCTCTTAAAAGGGGCTCCGCGATGATCCAAGCACTCCTCTATTCTCTCCCTGAAATCACCCTCCTCACCCTCGCAAGTGCCATGCTACTGTTTGATGTTTGCCAAAAACACAAACGGCCTCTGCTTGCTTATGGTACCACCCAACTTATTTTGGTCATCGTGGCCTTTTTGGTGAATCGAACCGCATTTCTACCCCCTCAAATTGTGTTTGATGGCCATTTTATCCTCGATCCCCTCGCATTAGTCTTGAAATTGGTTGTATTACTAACAGTGTTTGTCACCTTACTATATGCCCGCTCTTCCAAAGAGACGCCCGCACAAGCCGAATACTATACCCTTATCTTGTTTGCTACCCTCGGCATGATGCTCATAATTTCCAGTCATAGCTTGCTGATGCTGTATTTAGGACTTGAACTGTTCTCCCTCTCGTTATACGCGCTAGTGGCTATGAACCATCAAACGTTATCCACCGAAGCAGCCATGAAATACTTCGTATTGGGCGCTTTGGCCTCCGGATTTTTCCTCTATGGCCTCTCTCTCTTATTTGGCGTCACCGGTAGCCTCGATTTGGACCGCATTTCTTTCGTTTTAGCCAGCATCCAAGCCCATAACCCCCTATTGTGGGTCGGATTGCTCTTTATCATGGCCGGATTTTTGTTCAAATGGGGGGGCGCGCCGTTTCATATGTGGATCCCCGATGTCTACGAAGGAGCCCCCCTGCCCATCACGTTATTTATTGCCAGTGCCCCTAAAATCGCTGCCTTTGCTTTAACCTATCGACTCCTATCCACCGCCCTCATCGATTTGTCCGGCCTGTGGTGGCCACTCTTGGGCGTGGTCGCTGTCTTATCGTTGGCCATCGGGAATTGGGGCGCCTTGGTCCAAACCAACATTAAACGCTTATTGGCCTACTCTACCATCGCACAAGTCGGATTTATTTTATTAGGTCTCATGATAGGCGCAGATATTGGATTTGAAGCCAGCTTACTTTATACCCTGATATATGTGTTCACCACCACCGCCGCTTTTGGTATTTTATTGTGGCTATCGAAACATGAACGAGAGATCATTACTCTCCAAGACCTACAAGGCCTCAGCCAACAATATCCCTGGATGGCTTTCTTGCTATTGTTAGTCTGTTTTTCCCTGGCCGGCGTGCCTCCCTTAGCCGGATTTTTCGCCAAATTCTGGGTGTTACAAGGCCTCATCGACCAAGGCATGGTCGCGCTGGCCCTGTTGGCGGTTGTTTTTTCCGTCATAGGGGCCGTGTATTACTTAAAACTCATTAAAATCATGTATTTTGAAGCCCCAGTTCGACCTTGGATCGCTGTCACTGTCGAAACCCCCTGGATTTTATCACTCAATACGTTGCTCATACTCTTTTTTGGGATCTACCCGGCCGGTATCATGACCTTATGTCAGAATATTTTAGATTAATGTACCCTTCCCAGATAAGAATAAAAATATGCTTGAATCATTACAAAAAAAACAAGAGTTCTACGAACTTAAAATGACCCCGCCAGAAACTTATGCCATTGGCCAATATATCCATGTCTGGCATCAGCATATTCCATGGGTAGGGCGTGTCATAGAACATACCTCAAATGCCACATGCACAACCCTATTATGCGCTTCAACGTTAACAGGGTTCTTTCCCACTGAACAAATTCGTGTGTTTTCAGACTGTTCTTTCAAAACTGTCATAGAAACCTTATTAGTAGGATGGCCTTATCCCATCGAATGGCGTATTGAGACAGTGTGGCGGGCTTTTTGGCTCCAAGAAGGACTTCCCACTGGGCAATGGATAGAGCAAATTTTGGCTGAAATCCAAGCCGTGGCGTTTTTTCAAAAAAAAGGGGAGGATATTGTGTGGGTGGTGGCCCCTTTATCCGATATTCCCACCTCAACCCATACAAACATAGCTTTATCGTGTACGGCTTGGACCCAAACAGAAAGCACCATGACCTTAGAAGGGATCGTGTCCCATACTCCCATGGGGCTATATGATATGTTAAGACTGGATTTACCCCATTTGACAGGACTCTATCAAGTGGTAGAACGGATTATAGAGGTCCATCGAGATGATCGCGGTGAGCTACAATGGCAAACCACCCTAAAAGCAGTGTCTTCGCTGGAAATAACACCCCTAGCCCCTAAAGCGCCAGCCCCTTTTCAAGCGACTGTAATAGAGGGACAACACCCCTTTTATCGAGTGCAAAAAGAAGACACAACCAGTCCCTGGATAGAAAGCTTACAATCTGATTTTTCATGCCCTCTGCCCCCAGGGACAGAAGTGTTGATCGGATTTTTGAACCACCACATCCCCGTTATTGTGGGGGCTCTGGGGGAAAATACCTTATCCCAAGCTTTCTTTCACACCCCACAAGGACATCAATGGTCTTGGCAAAACGGCATTGCCTTCCAATCCCCGCATCATAAACTGGCCTGTACAGAGCAGGGGATTATATGCGAGGCGACAGATCAGTGCTACGTAACCTTAGAAGAAGCTTGGGAGACAAAAGCCCACCACATAGCCATAGAAGCCTCTGAAAAAATTGATTTTACAGGCAATACAGGCGTTTGGCAGACAGATTCTTTACATCAATCAGGGACCGATTGGCAAATGCAGATAGAAACGCATCAGATAAAAGCTGAACATGGGGAAATAATCACCCCTCATTGGGTGAATCAATCAGACCAAATGACATTAACCGGGGATATCTTCGCACTGAAAAGCCAAACCTTTCAAATCCTAACAGCTGTTTTGGTAGGGCAGGGCGAGACTTCTATTTTGCTACGCTGTGGGGCAAGCACCCTAAAAGGGGATAAATCAGGGTGGGTATTGCAGGCGCCCCAGATTCTATTAGAAAGCTAACTTGCTTGTTCAAAATAAATTTTATCCGCACCCCCTTGGATTCATCCCCCATTCTGCGTATAATCCATCCAATCGCGGGGTGGAGCAGTCTGGCAGCTCGTCGGGCTCATAACCCGAAGGTCGTAGGTTCAAATCCTGCCCCCGCTACCAAAATTATAAGCCCCTTTTTAGGGGCTTTTTTGTGCACTAGAGGCCGTATGACTCCGAAAAACACGATAGAAACACTGATTTTACCCATACTCGATAGTATGGGCTATCGTCTTTGGGGCGTAGAATGGGCCCCCTCTCAAGGAAATGCGACTTTACGGGTGTACGTTGAAAACAATCAAGACGCAGGAGTCTCTATCGACGAATGTGCCCTCATCAGCCGTCGGCTTTCCACCACGCTGGATGTCGAAATGCCCACCCAAAGCGCTTATACCCTAGAAATATCTTCCCCTGGGCTCAACCGACCCCTATTCACCTTAGCCCAAATGACCCGATTTATCGGACACAACCTGCAGATCCGACTCAAAAATCAGCCCGAAGGAGCTCGTAAGCAGTACAAAGGAACCTTGTTGACCATCAATAACACCCAGTTACAAGTGCAAGGAGAAACTGAAACTTATTCTTTATCCTTCAACGATGTCGACTATGCCCGGTTAATCCCTAACTTTTCACACGCATTTAAGAAAACGAAAGAGGCCAAACACGATGAGTAATGAAATTCGCTTAGTGGTAGACGCTATTTCAAATGAAAAAGAAATAGCGCCCGAACTGGTTTTCGAAGCCCTCGAAGCCGCCTTGGAAATGGCTACCAAGAAAAAATACGGCATGGAAAAAGAGTTTAAAGTCAGTATTGAACACAAAACTGGCCAATATACCACCGTACGTCGTTGGCAAATTGTCGAAGACTCCGATCAAGGTCTTGAAAATCCCCATGCCCAAATCACTCACTCAGCCGCCAAAATGCTGGAACCTAACCGAAACCTCGATATCGGCGACTTTATCGAAGATCCGGTCGAATCAGTCGAATTTGGCCGTATCGCCGCCCAAACTGCCAAACAGGTCATTATGCAACGTTTGCGACAGGCCAAAAGAGAGCGTATCATCCAAGACTATGAAAGCCGTATGGGCGAGTTGCTCATGGGTACCGTGAAAAAAGTCACGCGCGATAACATTATTGTCGATATTGGCAATGCTGTCGAAGGGCTCTTGCGTCGTTCTAACATGCTACCCCGCGAAATTGTCCGGGTGGGCGACCGAATACGCGCCTATTTACAAGGAACCCAACAAGAAGTCAGAGGCCCCCAGCTTATTTTGAGCCGTACCTGCCCCGAAATGCTCACCGAATTGTTCAAAATTGAAGTCCCTGAAATCGGAGACGGTGCCATCGAACTCAAAAGCGCCGCC
>JAHFQG010000132.1 GCA_023266415.1 Francisellaceae bacterium
TGCGTTAGTTAACTTATTAGAATCTGTATTATGTTAGCTTTCGACACCACCACCAGTGCTTTGTCTATTGCATTTCGGCATCAAGGGCAATTGTTTCAGCACACTGAGTTAGCCCCTTCCCAGCATGCCAAACAATTTTTACCTGCGCTGCATGCGTTGCTTCAACAAGCGCAGGTGGGCCTAGCTGATTTCACGACACTGGCGGTGACGCATGGTCCTGGTACTTTTACGGGCGTGCGAACCGGCATTAGCATGGCACAAGGATTGGCTTTGGGAACTTCTTTGTCGGTGTTGGGGATTTCTTCTTTGATGGCGTTGGCAGAAAAAGCGCATCGTTTAACTGGTGCGACGCGTGTGGTGACGACATTGGATGCCCGTCAACAAGCGTTGTATTGGGCAGCGTTTGAGCGTAATGCATTAGGACAGTGGAACAGTCATTTACCTGAAGAATTAGTCTTGCCAACTGCTGTCCCCCTACCCAGATGGCACATACCGTATACAGTGATAGGAACGGGCATTGCCCCATATAAACCGTTATTAAAAGCGCGTTTACGGGGGGATACCGTGTTTTTGGAAGATCCGTATCCGGAGGCACAAGATGTGTTGTCATTGGCAAGTTGGTCAGCTGAAAAATCGATGGCACCGGCTTTGTTAACACCTGTTTATCATCGCATGCCAGTATAGAGGCAAAAAAAAGCCGCCTTACGGCGGCCTTTAGATTCTCTTGTCGAGGTTATGCAGCTTTAGCTTTTGCTACTTTACGACGACGAACGCGTCTTTTAGCGCCAGCTTTTTTAGGAGCGGCCTTTTTAGCGGTCTTGCGTTTAGCAGCTTTTCTCTTTTTGGGAGCAGCGGCTTTTTTAGCAGTTTTGCGTTTAGCGACTTTTCTCTTTTTAGGAGCAGCAGCTTTTTTAGCAGTTTTGCGTTTAGCGGCTTTTCTCTTTTTGGGAGCAGCGGCTTTCTTAGGTGCAGCTTTTTTAGCTACCTTAGCTACCCGTTTCTTAGCCACTTTGCGTTTCTTACGGGCAGGTTTCTTAGCAGCAACTGCAGCTGAAGCAACCTTCTTCACTCTTTTCTTAGCGACTTTTTTCTTAGTCTTACGTTTAGCAACCATTACTTTTCTCCTTAACGACTACCTGCAAAAGATCCAGACAATCCAAACATAGCACAAAGGCCATGAAGTTTCACAGCTGTGCATCCTTCGATTTAAAAATGTAACAACCCCAGAAAAGTCTCCACGGGCCTTTACTGTGTCATATTTTTAATTCACATACCAGATGAAATACAAACCTTTTAAAAACGTTGTTCCTTTTTCAATTAAAATGATAAAAACAACCATAAAAGTTCATTTTTCAATCAAAACAATCAAAACGAAACAAAAACACATCTAACAGATTGATTTATAATGTTTTTATTTTTAATAAAAACAACATTTGTATGTAATAAGCATAACTGACAAGGCAGCAAAGTATCAAAAGTGAGTTTTCGAAATAAGTGTTCTCTTTTCTTTACACTGGACTCTTAAGAACTTCTAAAAGAGTTCTTGCAGCGCCTCAAAAACACCGCTTATCTTGAAAAATAAAACAAAAATGTTTAAAAACGCATGACCTATTGGGTCTTATAGATCACCTTAGGTCAGTGATCTCAGACATACTTTTCAACAAAAGCTGACAAAAACACAGGGGAATGTCTTAGGTAAGTGCTTGGAGAATGTCATTCTCCACCTTATTCACGTCTTGATCTCCATCGATATACACATACCGAGGGGTAGAAAGATTGGCATAGAAATCAACCATGGGTTGTGTTTGCCGACGAAAAACTTCCAACCGACGAGCGATGGTAGCCTCTTTGTCATCTTCTCGTTGGATAATAGGCTCGCCAGTGATATCGTCTAAACCTGGCACTTGGGGGGGATTCGTTTCTAAGTTATATACCCGACCTGATGCTGCATGCACCCGTCGGCCACTGAGTCGGCGAATGAGAATGTTATCTGGAACGTCGATGTTGAGAACTCGATCAATGACGATACCACTTTTTTGTAAGGCATCTGCCTGAGGCAGGGTACGAGGAAAGCCATCTAGAATAAACCCATTTTGGCAATCTTTTTCTTGGAGGCGTGCCTCAACCAGATTAATCATAAGGTCATCTGGCACCAAAGCCCCCGCATCAATGAAAGCCCCTGCCTTTTGTCCTAAGGGGGTATTATCCACCACCGCTTGGCGTAATATGTTGCCAGTTGAAATCTGCGCAATGCCAAAACGTTCGCAGAGGCGGTGTCCTTGGGTCCCTTTTCCCGCACCGGGGGGCCCCAATACAATGAGTCGCATAATACAATAAACCCCTTACCTATCCGAAAGGGGGCATTATACCAGCGTCACTCCAAATTGGCGATGGCTAAGCCTCTCCCATTTGAAATGGTAGGGGCGAGGGCGTGCTCGCCCATTTTATATGTAAGTTCACTTACTCTTATCAAGATTCCCCCCTATCTTCTTAGGACAAGAAAATTTACTATACGAAGATTATATTGCCCGTCAAGGAGTTTTGCCCATGTTAGTCCCGCATAACAAATTACACCGTCCTATTACCCCGCCCGTCAATGATTCTTCGATGACTCGAGAGTCATGGAAGTTGTTTCAGGTGATTGCTGAGTTAGTAGAAGGGTTTGAGCGTTTAGTGAACATACGGCCTTCTATTAGTATTTTCGGGTCGGCTCGTATTAAGTCGGACAACCCTTATTATAAGTTAACGGAACAAATTGCCAAAACATTGTCGGATGCGGGATTTTCGATTGTGACTGGGGGTGGTTCTGGCATTATGGAAGCGGGAAACAAAGGGGCTTTTCAAGGAAAGTCGTTGAGTGTGGGATTGAACATTGAATTACCTGTAGCGCGTGAGCCCATGAATGCCTACCAGGATATTTCGTTAAAATTTAGACATTTTTTCACCCGTAAAGTGATGTTTGTGAAGTATGCGGCCGCTTATGTGGTGATGCCAGGCGGATTCGGCACTTTAGATGAGCTGGCTGAAATTTTGGCGTTGGTTCAAACGGGGAAAGCCCGTCGCATACCAATTGTATTGGTATGTGAGCCTTTTTGGCGAGATTTAATCACGTGGTTTGAGCAAGTGTTAGTTGAGCAACATATGGTGGCTGCAGAAGATATGGGCTTATTCCAAATTGCCGATACACCAAAAGAGGTGTTAGAGACCATTCAAGCTTTTTACAAAGAACACCATTTGGAAGCACACGACGATTCGCATACGATGCAGCGTTTATAACTACACCATCCCCCACCTGTAGCCGTAAAGCGCTTTATTGGGCGGATTTGTTACCTCAGCACCTCATTTGTCACCTCAGCGAAAGGGGTAGGGTCCAGAAGACTGATATTCGGACTGGATGCCAGCTTCCGC
>JAHFQG010000040.1:0-980 GCA_023266415.1 Francisellaceae bacterium
TGGACAACAAATTTATGTGTCGGGGGCCGATTTGATTGTGACCAGCCATGTTAGTCATGGGGCTGAATTGATTTCAGAAGGTCATATTCATGTATATGGTCCGTTACGAGGCCGTGCCCTAGCGGGTGTTACAGGAGACATCAACGCACGTCTGTTTTGTCAATCGTTGGAAGCCGAACTTATTTCCATTGCGGGCCACTATTTGCCCAGTGAGTCTTTACAGGCCTCTCCCCATTGGAAACGGGCCGTTTGTGTTTCTTTGGAAGGGGAAAGTTTACAGATTGTACCCCTTTAAAAAAATGGGTGAGGGTACGTCTCGCCCCCTACTATACTGATAAGACATTTACTCACATAAGGAGTCCTTTCTGTGACAACCCCAGGCAAAATCATTGTGGTAACCTCCGGAAAAGGGGGGGTTGGCAAAACAACCACCAGTGCGGCGTTGGCGGCTGGTCTGGCGCAACGGGATTTTAAAACAGTGGTGGTCGACTTTGATATTGGTCTTCGCAACCTGGACCTCATTATGGGATGTGAACGGCGAGTGGTATATGATTTTGTGAACGTCATCCAAAACGATGCAAACTTAAAGCAGACGCTCATTAAAGATCGCCGCAAGGACAACCTGTATATTTTACCAGCTTCTCAAACACGTGATAAAGATGCATTAACTCAAGAAGGGGTGGAACGCGTTTTGAATGAACTTCGAGCAGAATTTGATTATGTGGTGTGTGACTCTCCCGCTGGTATTGAAAAAGGGGCCTTGATGGCGCTTTACTTTGCTGATGAAGCGGTGGTAGTCACTAACCCAGAGGTATCTTCGGTACGAGACTCTGATCGCATTTTGGGCGTATTAGCCAGCAAATCGCAACGGGCTGAAAAGAAGATGGATCCCATTAAAGAGCATTTACTGATTACGCGATATTCAGAAGCACGAGTAAAGCGGGGAGAGATGCTCAGCATCAAAGATGTTACTGATATTT
>JAHFQG010000040.1:990-9646 GCA_023266415.1 Francisellaceae bacterium
TTAACTTAATTGGTATTATTCCCGAGTCTATGGCGGTTTTGAACGCCTCTAACAGAGGTGTGCCAATCACCCTAGACACTGACAGCGATGCCAAATTGGCTTATGAAGAAGCGGTTTCCCGGTTGTTGGGGGAAGATATTCCGTTTGAGAAAAAACCTTGGGCGACACGTCTTCTCAAAAAACTGCCTTTCTTTGGGGGTTAATATGAAATTTTTAAAATCAAATCTGGCTAAAATACATTTCTCGAAAATTTATTTTTCAAACTGGCTGAAACTTTTCAAGAAAAAACCCAGTTCTGCCTCCATTGCCAAAGAGCGTTTACAAATTATTGTATCGCATGAAAGTGCACGTACAAAAAGCTCAGATTTTATTCGTTGTTTACAAGAAGAATTATTGGCTGTTATTAGTAAATATGTACACATCGACCCTGAGCTCATTCGGGTTCAGCTAGATCGCAGTGGCGATAGCTCTATTTTAGAGCTGAATGTGACATTACCCGATGTAGCGGCTTTGAGTGCGGCCGAGCCAGTGGAAACGGAAGTGGGTATCTAGGTATCTCTACGGGGCAGTTTTCTCGTCCCGAAGCAGCTTTCGCAATACTTTTCCCACGTTAGATTTTGGCAGTTCCTGCCGAAATTCGATTTCTTTTGGCATTTTATAGCCAGTTAGGTGTTGCTTGCAGTGCACCAAAATGGATTCTGCAGTTAGGTTTGGATCTTTGGCCACAATAAAGGCCTTAACGATTTCGGTATTGGTACCCGCTATGCCAATCACAGCCACCTCTTTGACCCCCTCATGGAGGGCTATTACGTCCTCCACTTCGTTCGGGTAAACATTGAACCCCGACACAATAATCATGTCTTTTTTGCGATCGATGATACGCACAAACCCATCTTCATCAATAACCGCGATATCGCCTGTATACAGCCAGCCGTTTTTGAGTACTTTATTGGTTTCGTCCAGTTTTTTCCAATAGCCTTGCATGACCTGAGGGCCTCGAACACACAATTCACCTGCTATCCCACACCCCACAGGGTGATCTTTTTCATCTACTACCATGACCTCAGTTGAAGGGATAGGCAATCCAATGGTGCCCGTAAATTCGTTAAGATAGAAGGGGTTGATGGTCACTGCTGGAGAGGTTTCAGTTAGGCCATAGGCTTCTAACAAAGGCACGCCCGTTACTTTTTGCCATCGAACTGCCACGGCTTTTTGAACTGCCATGCCGCCCCCCAAGGTTAGCTGCAGACGTGAAAAGTCCAGATCTTCAAAGCCTCGGGTATGCAACAGCCCATTAAAGAGGGTATTCACCCCTGTAATGGCACAAAAATGGCGACGTTTTAACTCTCGTATCATCCCAGGTAAATCACGAGGGTTGGTAATGAGAATGTTTTCGATACCCAGATAGAAAAACATTAAACAATTGGCCGTGAGGGAAAAGATATGATACAACGGCAGTGCTGTGATAATACCGCCTTTGACTTTCAAATCCCCCAAGGGTTTTAGCCATGCCGCGGCTTGAAGTAAGTTAGCAATCAAGTTTCGATGGGTTAAGACCGCTCCTTTGGAAATACCCGTAGTACCCCCGGTATATTGCAGTAAAGCAATGTCATCGCCTACCATATGTACCCGTTTAAAGGGGTGCTTTTTGCCCCGTGCCAAAACGTTTTTCAAGCGATACGCGCCGGGGATATGCCAAATGGGGATCATCTTTTTGATATACCGCACTGCAAAATTAATCAAACGGCCCTTAATTGGTCCAAGTAAATCGCCCAATTCTGTGATAATCACATGTTGGATATCCGTGTTTGGCAGTGCATCGGCAAGGGTATGTGCAAAATTTTCCATCACAATGATGGCGGTGGCTCCTGAGTCTTTTAACTGATACTCTAACTCACTGGAAGTGTAAAGTGGATTGACATTAACCACGGTCAACCCAGCACGTAAAGCCCCAAAAAATGCCACGGGGTACTGAAGTGTGTTTGGCAACATAATTGCCATCCGCTCTCCCTTCACCATGTGCAGTTCTGAGATTAAGAAAGAAGCCATGGCTTGTGTGAGGGCATCTAACGCTTGGTAAGTTAAGATGACCCCAAAGTTGGAGTATACGGGGAATGCACTAAATTGCTTAACAGCACTTTCAAACAATTCGACCAAAGAAGGGATGCTATTGGGGTCAATTTCATGCGGGACGCCGGGTTGGTAGCTTTTTAACCAGATTTTTTCCACATCCACAATATTCATCCTAGGCAAGGGAATGGGATGATCATGCCAGAAGTTTGATAACTTTGGGAAGTTTTTTTTACAAATGGGTTGAACTGGAGTTAGTTATTTTTATGGCTCACATGACTAAAGGCTTATGGCATGACAGAATGTTCTAGAAATGATAGACTTTCGAATTCGGAGAATCTTTCATCATGACACACATGCCTGCCAAGAAGCTGCTGGGTACTTTCACCCTGAGTATGATCAGCATTTCGGCCATCATCAGCCTACGCAATTTCCCCACCATGGCCACACAAGGCTATTCTTCTGTGGTCTTTTATTTGTTAGCCACTTTACTTTTTTTCATTCCCACCGCATTAGTCACAGCGGAATTGGGTTCTGCTTGGCCGGGTAAAGGAGGTATTTATCATTGGGTGGCGCAAGCGTTTGGGTCTAAAACGGGTGGGGTGGCGGTGTGGTTAGAATGGATTGAAGGCATTGTTTGGTTACCACCCGCTTTGTCATTTGTAGCGGCTGCTTTGGCGTATGTCATTGCCCCCTTGTTCCCAAACACACTGCCGCTGACAGAAAATCGTCTTTATTTGGTCACAGCCATGTTGTTTATGCTCTGGACGACCACCTTTATCAATCGATTTGGTATTAAAATCTCCAGCTTGATCAGCAGTTTGGGGGTGATATTGGGTAGTATTATTCCAGGGCTGCTGATTATGGGGCTGGGCGGTTATTGGCTGTATTCGGGTCGACCGACACATTTGGTGTTTGAACCTCAAAATCTTATTCCTGATTTCTCATTTGACACGCTCGTTTTTTCCACCAGTGTGTTGTTAAGCTTTGCGGGGATCGAAATTGCGGCCTATCATATGCCCGATACAGAGCGTCCTCACCGCACTTTTCCACGGGCCACCTTTATTTCTGCCTTTCTCATCTTTTGTTTGTATGTGTTTGGGGCATTATCCATTGCCATTGTGATCCCAAAAGAAGACATTAATTTGTTTGCGGGGGTTATGCAAGCCTTTTCATACTTTTTAGATGCCTTCCACATGGCCCGTTGGGTACCTGTTATTGCAGGTATGATTTTATTGGGAGCCTTAGCACTGCTCAATACGTGGATTTTGGGGCCCAGCAAAGGGTTATTGGTTAGTGCAGAAGCGGGTAACTTACCCCACATCTTTGCCCGCGTCAACCGATTTGGGGCCCCCAGTGCGCTGTTGTTGTCACAGGCGATATTAGGCTCTTTGCTCACGTTAGTCTTTTTATTCATGCCCACGGTGAACAGTTCATATTGGATTTTAAACGTGCTCACCAGCCAACTGATTTTACTGATGTACATGGCGCTTTTTGTCAGTGCCATTTGGTTGCGTATCATTCAACCAAACACCCCGCGGCATTATAAAATTCCCGGTGGATTATTTGGGATGGTATGTGTGGGCAGTATTGGCTTTTTGGCCTCTTTGGGCACTTTTTGTTTGGGCTTTGTTCCCCCGCCCCATTTGGACATGGGGGCAAAGGAGTTTTACATTGGGTTTTTAGCCATAGGGCTAGTGATGCTCTCACTACCACCCTTTATATGGTATTGGTTTAACGGCCGTCGCCGCGAGTCGCTCTAGTTTTTAAAGGCGTTGTTTTCTGCTCTTTGGCTTTGGCTTTTTTCTGTTCGGCTTCCATTTTAGCAATAGCCCTTTGAGCGTCTTGGCTGGGGGATTTTGTACCACCGCCACTAGAGGCCACTGTCATAGGTGGTAATACATTTGCCTCAGGTTGAGGATAAGTCACGCCAATCTGGGATAAGTTTAACCCTGTTAGGCGTAAGAAGATCATCACATATCGATGATAAGCCATTTCCAAGAAAAAGATACTGATATCCGCCAACCAGGCTCCTAAATTTGCGAAGAAGAAGAGCCAGAATGTTTCCAACATTAATCGGAATAAGAACGCTTCTCCGGGCATTAAGTCAGAGACTATGTCTAAACGTATGGCAGTATAAATCCACGAAGAGCCTTCTGTCCAGCCATACAGTGCACTGAGTAGCATTAGGGCCACTTTCAGCAGTCCGGCAGAATACTGAACTTGAAATAAGTCTTTTAAACTGTTCAATTGCAACCTTAACCCGTGGTACGCCAACAAAGTGAACCCAGTTAAGATTAAGGTAGCACCATAAAGAGAGGCCATACACCGTTCCCCCCGTTGTTATTTGATGTGAGCATTCTAACTTATATTTACCTCCAATGCAAGTTTTTTAGGCTCACGGGCGAGGCACGCCTCGCCCCTACGATACCATCCCCCACCTGCAAGCCCCTACGATACCATCCCCCCTACAGAGCTTCTGTCAACCATCGGTTGACACGTTTCACAAATGTCCCCGGATCGGGTAACTGCCCTCCCTCTGCCACAATGGCCTGTTCCAGCAACAAATGGCTTAAATCGACAAAGCGGCTTTCATTGGCTTCCGTTTGGAGTAATTGCACCAATGGGTGAGTGGGATTGAGCTCTAAAATAGGTTTACTCTCTACGGTCTGCCCCATAGAGCGCAAAATACGTTCCATATGGAGGTTCATACCAGAGTCATCGGCCACAATACAAGCGGGGGATTGGGTAAGTCGTTGGGTTAAGCGTACGTCTTTTACCTGATCTTGTAACAAGGTTTTTACTCGAGCCAAAGAGGCCTCAAAGGTTTTATCCACCGTTTCATCGACTTTTTTCCCGTCTTCTAACGAGCCACGCGCTACAGATTGGAAGGGAAGCCCTTCAAATTCGGTGAGGTGGGCCATCAGCCATTCATCTACACGATCGGTGAGGAGTAGCACTTCTAAGCCGTTTTGTTGAAAACTTTCCAGATGAGGGCTGTGTTTGGCGGCCATGTAAGAGTCCGCCGTACAGTAGTAAATTTTGGTTTGCCCTTCTTTCATGCGATTTTTGTATTCAGTCAGTGAAATTAACGTATCCGCGTTCTCCCCCATGGTGCTGGCAAAGCGCAACAAACCCGCAATTTCTTCTTTGTGATTAAAGTCCTCCCCCGGGCCTTCTTTTAGAACAGTTCCAAAATTTTTCCAACACTCGGCATACTGATCGGGTTTATCGGTGGCCAGAGTTTTAAGCAAAGACAGAATGCGTTTTACCACGCCCTGACGAATGGTATCGACCACACGGCTGCTTTGTAAGATTTCGCGGGAGACATTGAGAGGGAGATCGTTGCTGTCGATGATGCCCCGCACAAATCGGAGGTATCGGGGCAGCAATTGTTCCGCATCATCCATAATAAACACGCGACGGACGTACAACTTAAGCCCGCGGGTATGTTTAGGATCCCATAAATCAAATGGTTGTTTAGCCGGAATATACAGCAGACTGACGTATTCGGTTTTTCCTTCTACGCGGTTATGGGTCCAGGCAAGGGGGTTTTCATAATCGTGTGAGAGATGTTGATAGAAAGCTTGGTATTGTTCGTCAGTGATATCCGATTTAGGCAATGCCCACAGTGCAGTGGCACGATTGATAATCGTATCATTGTCCTCCCCCTCTTTTTTCAGATGAATGGGTATACCAATATGGTCAGAATAATGGGTAACAAGGTGTGTAAGTCTGATATCTGACAAAAACTCTTCTGCGTCTGCTTTTAAGTGCAACGTTATTTCAGTGCCCCGTGCTTCAATAGGCATATTTTCAACCGTGTATTCCCCATCACCCTTCGATTTCCAACATGTGCCTGTTTCAACAGGTTGCCCGGCCCGACGGGTTTTCACCACCACTTCATCTGACACCATAAAGCTGGCATAAAATCCCACCCCAAATTGGCCAATGAGATTAGCGTCTTTGCTGTGTTCTGGGTTTAAATTTTTCAAAAAAGCTTTGGTGCCTGAATGGGCAATAGTACCTAAATGCGCAATGGTGTCTTCTTGGGTCATGCCAATGCCATTGTCGCGAATGGTGAGGGTTTTAGCGTCTTTGTCGTATGATAGCCATATGCCTAACTCTGGCTCTTGCTCATATAGGGCGGGATTTTGAAGTGCTTCAAAGCGCAACTTATCGGCCGCATCAGACGCATTGGAGATGAGTTCTCGAAGAAAAATTTCTTTGTTAGAGTACAAAGAGTGGATCATTAAATGCAGAAGTTGGGTAACTTCTGTCTCAAAAGCACGTGTTTGTTTGGTCATTATTGTATCTCCTAATTACTTTTCAATTTCGTCGAGGTCCAGATGTTCTTATAGAATGGTGCGATCCATGATAGCTTGAGCAATAGTCCCCCCATCCACATACTCTAGGGAGCCCCCAATGGGGATCCCATAAGCAATGCGGGATACTTTCACAGACAGGTGTTTAACCATATCCACAATGTAATGGAGAGTGGCTTCCCCTTCCACAGTGGGATTGAGGGCTAAAATGAGTTCGGTGATGGGAGCCTGTTGTAAGCGTTGGGCTAACAGAGGTAAGCCAATGTCATCTGGACCCACGCCATCCAGGGGGGATAAGTGTCCATGTCGGACAAAATAAGCCCCGTGGTAATGGCCAGATTGTTCGACAGCCAGAATATCAGCAGGGCTTTCGACCACACACAGTTGACCAGTTATTCTTCTGACATTAGCGCAAAATTGACAACGGGCATATTCGCATAAGGTCCGGCAGACATCACATTGTCCCACTTTGTTTAAGGCTTCTTCGAGTGCTTGCACGAGAGCTTTGGCGCCCATTTTGTCTTTTTGCAGCAGATGAAAAGCCATGCGCTGGGCAGATTTAGGCCCAACGCCAGGCAGGCATCGGAGGGTTTTCATGAGGTGATCGAGTAAGGGGCTAAACGCCATGGTTATTTACCTTCCGACGATTCGACGCGTTCAATGGTGGCTCCCATGTCCTTCAAAAACGCTTGGAGCGTTGGATCTGCCGTGGCGCTGGTATTTAATGTTTGTTGAATGGCCTGTTGTTTTTGTTGGATTTGTTTGGCAGGGGTCAGCCCCCCTTCTCCCACTGTTATTGTAAGCATGATAGGGCTTTTGGCGTAATCGGATAGGGCTGTTTGAAGGGCCTTTTGACGCACCGCATTGAGCAGTGGTTTTTGTTCGCTATCTAACTGTAGGTGTATTTGATTACCTTCCCATAAGGTACATACACTGTGTTCAGCAATGATTTTAACCAGTCCTGTCAAAGGTAGTTTCGAGACCACATCGTACCATTCGGGCATATTGGTGCTAGGAAGAAACTGAGCTTTATGCCCCTCCTCCGCTTTGCGAGGGAGGGTAGGGTGGGGGTGTATCTCAACTATTTCGGGAGAAAACGCCAATAACCGCAACAACGTCATCTGAAAACCCATATCAGGGCTGGGAGCCAAAGGCTGATCTTGTTTTCCCAACAATAAGATTTGATAATAAAGTTGTATTTTATCGGGGGATATGGTCTGGGCTAACCGCCGCAAGGTTTCTTTTCCGACCAATAAAGGATAAGCGGGAGCTACTTGAGTGAGGGCGATTAAATGAACTACTTCCAGCATTTTATCCAGTAAGCGTTCGGGTAATAAGCCCTTTGCCAAACTAATATCTGCTTTTTCCAGGAGCGCAGCGGGGTGATCTTGTACCAACGCTTCAACCAAGCCCAGGGCTTCTTCAAAGCTTGCACTGCCCAACCATGCTTGTACCGTTTTTAGGGTAATAATGCCCTCTGTCATGGCACGTTCGAGTAAACTCAACGCATCTCGCAAACTGCCCTTAGCCGCCATGGCAATGGTTTCAATCGCTTCTGGCTCAAACGAAATATTTTCTTGCGTTAAAATACGACTTAATTGTTGTTGAATATCTTTAATGGGAATGAGTTGCAGTTGAAACTGTAAGCAGCGAGATAATAGGGTGACGGGTAATTTTTCAGGCTCCGTGGTGGCCAAAATAAAAATGACGTGCGAGGGAGGTTCTTCTAAGGTTTTAAGTAGGGCATTGAAACTGTGGTTGGAGAGCATATGGACTTCGTCCATTAAATAGACTTTATATCGCCCTATACTGGGGGCATAGGGCACATGCTCTAACAATGTACGCATGTCTTCAACCTTGGTATGGGAAGCAGCATCCATTTCTATTAAATCAGGGAAACGCCCTTCGTCGATGGCCACACAGGCAGCACACCGCTGACAGGGTTCTGGGGTAATACCGGTTTCACAATTAAGAGCTTTGGCTAAAATACGGGCTAAAGTGGTTTTGCCCACACCGCGAGTACCGCTGAACAAATAGGCATGATGTAATCGTTTGGACATCAAAGCATGGGTGAGCGCTTGAACCACATAAGGTTGCCCCACAAATTCAGCAAAATTTTTGGGCCGCCAAGCGCGGGCCAAAACTTTATAGTTCATGATATTCATCTTAGTAGGATACAAGAAATTTAAGAGGGGGCCCCATTCATTGAGCCACATACCCAGCGCTTCGCGACCGCTGCTCCCTTCCGGGCCTGACGGGGT
>JAHFQG010000133.1 GCA_023266415.1 Francisellaceae bacterium
TCTCCCTCATCCAAGAACTTCAAGCCCACTATGGTACCGCTGTTCTACTCATTACCCACAACTTGGGCGTTGTCGCTCAACTGGCTCACAGAGTCGCCGTGATGTACGCTGGTCACATCGTTGAAGAAAATAGTGCCACAGAATTCTTTAAAAACCCAAAACACCCCTATAGCCAAAAATTACTTGCTTCCTTACCCGAAAATGCCAATCGCTTCCAATACTTGCCCTCTATCCCCGGCTCAGTCCCCATGCTTACTCAACCCTTCACCCGGTGCCGTTTTTACGACCGGTGTCATGCCCACCTACCCGAATGTGACTACCAACTCCCCAGACTCGAAAAAGTCGGTGACAGCCATACCCGCTGCCATTGGTATTCAAAACATGCCCCTCATATCGCTAATCAACCCTCCGCCCTTACCATCGAACACCTTGACATCCCCCTAGACATCGAAGCACTCAACTCACCCACCACCATCCTCACCGTCGATAACCTGAAAGTCAGCTTCCCCGTCGAGCAAGGCCTTTTTCGAACAGTCATCAATACCCTCAAAGCCGTGGATGGCGTTACTTTTCAACTCCAAGAAGCTAAAACTCTCGCCATCGTGGGCGAATCCGGCTGCGGCAAAACCACACTCGCTAAAACCTTGGTTAAACTATTTACCCCCACAGCAGGCCACATCGAATATTGGGAAAAAAGCCTCGCCACCCTGGCCAGAGGTGAACTCCGAGAACTCCGCAGCCAGTTTCAAATGATATTTCAAGATCCCTTTTCTTCTCTCAACCCTAAAATGCGTATTCGCGATATCCTGGAAGAGGGCCTCCTCACCCTCAAAATTGGCAGTAATACCAAAGAACGGGCAGATCGCGTGGAAGTGCTCCTCGCCCAAGTGGGCCTCTCAAAAGAAATTCAATACCGATACCCCCACGAGTTCTCAGGCGGACAACGCCAACGCCTCTCTATCGCCCGCGCCCTCTCCGTCGGCCCCCGTATCATCATTTGTGATGAACCCACCAGTGCCCTAGATGTCTCTATCCAAGCCCAAATTCTAAATTTGCTTAGCACACTGCAGCAAGAATATCGTATGAGCTACATCTTCATCACCCACGATATAAGCCTCGTGCGTATCGTGGCCGATACCGTTGCTGTCATGTACTTGGGTCGTATCATCGAAATGGGTTCCATGCTCGGAGTACTTAATAAACCCCTCCATCCCTATACGCAATCCCTCATTGCGGCCATTCCTTCCGTCAAAAGACACATCGATTTCTTTAAAGTCATTCAAGGTGAAATTCCTTCTCCCGTCACCCCCCCCCTCGGCTGCCACTTTCACCCCAGATGCCCCTATGCCATGGACATCTGCAAAGTACAATATCCCCCCATCACCGAATACGATGGACACCAGGTGGCTTGCCATCTTTGGCCGGTCGAAAAAATTCAACAAAAAGTGCATAAACAAACCTCAGAGGAGCCCACATGAAAGTAAAAAAAATACTGGGCGTGTTCGCCCTCACCATGATCAACGTGGCTGCCATTATTAGCCTTAAAACTTTCCCCATTATGGCCACTTATGGCCTGGCCTCCGCGTTTTTCTACTGCTTGGCCGCCATGACCTACCTCATTCCCGCCGCATTGGTCTGTGCTGAATTGTCCACCACATTGCCCCAAGCGGGCGGAGAATTTCGGTGGATATCCGTCAGTCTAAACCCAAAATGGGGTTTTTTAGCCATTTGGTGGGCTTGGATGGGCGCTATCGCATTTTTTCCCATCATTCTTACTTTCACCGCCAGTATGCTCGCCTATGTGGCCCATCACCCTGAATGGACCCAGCAAAAACCCATTTTAATCGGTATGATGTTGGCCTTATTTTGGGGCACTACCCTACTCAATTGTCTGGGTATTGCCGTTTCTAGTCGGATCAGCAGTTTGGGCAGCTTATTAGGCACCATTATTCCCGGTGCCCTCATCATCGCACTGGCCGCTTTCTGGATCAGCCAAGGACACCCCATTCACCTTACCTGGTCTTGGGAAGCCCTTATGCCAGAGTTTCAATGGCAAGGATGGGTGTTTTATGTGGGCGTTATGCTGGGGTTTGTGGGGGTAGAAGTGGCCGCTTACCATGCCAACGATGCCAAAAACCCCCGCCAAGATTATCCCACCGCCATTTTTTTATCAGTGGGTATTATTCTGGCCCTGTGTATCGCTGGCACTTTAGGCATTGCACTCGTTGTCCCCAACGAAGATATTCACCTCATTGAAGGGCTCATGCAGACCTATCAAGTGTTTTTAAACCACTTTCATCTTACTCCCTGGATTTTTGTGCTGGCTTTTCTCATCGCCGTGGGCGGATGGGCCTGTGCCAGCACTTGGATTATTGGTCCGCTCAAAGGACTCATATCCGCCACCGAATATGGCTTTATTCCCAAATGGTTGACTCAAAAAAATCGATTTGGTGCGCCGCAAAATGGTTTGTTAATACAAGCCGCGATTGGTACTGTGCTGGCCTCTGCCTTATTGATTATGCCCGACATTGAAATGGCTTATTGGATGATGATCGTACTCTCCGCTCAATTGGCCCTCATGATGTATATCAGCATGTTTATTGCCGCCATTTGGTTGCGTATCTCCAAACCCAATCTCAATAGACCTTATAAAATACCGGGTGGCTTGCCCGGTATTGTGGGGGTAGGGGGGATCGGTATCTTGTCCTGCTTGTTTGCTTTTTTCATCGGATTTGTCCCACCCAATTTCTTAAATGTGGACGAGTTTTGGTGGTATGAAGGCTATTTGTTGCTCAGTTTGGGGGTGTTGACGCTGCCAGCCATCGTATTTATAATAAACCCCCTTAAAAGGAAAGCAACTCCATGAAACCGGCCACCTGGGATACCCTTCCCCCCCTCTATCAACAAGCCCTCACCCAGGCCCGGACAGCATTCGCTTACGCCTACAATCCTTACTCCCATTTTTCCGTGGGCGCCTGCCTCATCACCCAAACCGGCGAACTTATTACAGGAACTAACTTCGAAAACGCCTCTTATACCTCTATTTGCGCTGAACGTGCTGCCCTAGTACGAGCCAATGTCATGGGCCACCGCACTTTTCAAGCCATGGCCATTATTGCCAAAGGCATCAGCAATACCACCGAAGTCTGTGCCCCTTGTGGCACTTGCCGTCAGGCCATTTATGAGGCCGCTCAATTGTCCGGAGGTAACCTCGAGCTCATTTTATCCACCACCCAATGCGATAAAATAGTGCTCACCGATATCCGAACTCTTTTACCTATGGCCTTCGGCCCAAAAGATTTGAATATCGATGTGACTCATTGGACAATCTAGGAATTTTTTATCATGAAACCCAAAAAAACACTGGG
>JAHFQG010000134.1 GCA_023266415.1 Francisellaceae bacterium
TCCATTCCCAATCGGGGATTAAGAACTGTTCTATTTTCCATTGTGGGTGAGTATATGTCCAAATGTGTTGATTGCGAAAGGTCTGCATTAGGTTATTAAAATAACTTTTATCCACTCCAGCCCAAGTGCAAAAACGATGAATAGCCTCATGGGGGGTTTCATCACCCACAGTACGAATGATATGAATGGCTTCTTCACGTGTGAGCCGACCGTATCGTATTTCCAGGGAGAGGTTATCCCATAGGCGGGTAAAGCCGAATTTATACCATTTGAACCAATGGTGGAGGGTAATGAGAAAAGCATCGTCGATATCGGCAAATTGGTAATAGCCGGTCAAGGGTTTTGAGGCGGCTTGAAAACCGTGTTGCGCTGCGATTTGAAACGTTAAAACCGGATCCCATGCAAAGTAGTCCCCTAAAAAGACTGCTCTGATGTTATGTTGTTTTAAAGTATCATCCGAAGGCCATTGGTAGAGGGCCATGGTTTGTTCGGTGAGTATGTCGTCATACCAATCTTGCGCTAGGGTACCTTGTGTTACGCCATATTGAAGCAACCACGCTCGATTCATTTCAAATCCTTGGGATAAATCAGTATGTCCGTATTCATGAGCGGAGTTTTCCCCCCACATCACGAGGGGAATGTGGTACTTGACTGCGATTTGCAAAGGAAGGGCAAAGAGCGCCATATGCATAGGGATAGCGGCAGAGCCCTTTTGTTCAATGGTTTTAAGGGTAAAATATTTTTCGATGGTGGGGTTAATACTGATATCGAAGTGATCTACCCCTAAACGGATAAGATTGTCTAGATTAGCCTGGCCAATGGGTTCACGAGCCGGGGTTCGCCAGGTCACACACAAAGGTTTGAGGCCATATTCAAGGCAAGTGATGACTTGCCAGGTGCTGTCTTTACCACCAGAAACAGGGATAACGCAATCCCAAGGGGCTTTTTTTTGTTTTATTTGATTAACTAACTGCTCAAATTGTTGTTTTTTAGCAGCCCAATTGATATGAGGTTTTTGTTGGGCATTCTGACAAGCAGAACAAATTCCATCCGGGCCTATATTTAAATTGGGGCGGGTGTTGGGGAGTACACATCGTTTACAGTATTTCATAATTTTCTTCCAAGAAGAATTTAGCACCAATGTCATGCCAGCGTAGGCTGGCATCCAGTCCGGATGTCACACTATTAGACTGGACCCCAGCCTTCGCTGGGGTGACAGAGAGAGATATTGGGGTGACAGAGAGAGATATTGGGGTGACAGAGAGAGATATTGGGATAACAGAGAGGATAGGTTCATGCAACATGGTTGTTTTCTTCCAAAAAGAATTTAGCACTTAGGAAACTAAAAATAAACTTGCTGATGCTATCAGGAATTTTTCCTTGTTGAAGTAATTTTTCAAATAAATCGCGGTTAATATAATTAAAAATTGGACTGTCTTCCAAAATGAGGGTACGGGTTTTAGGATCTTGGAAATTGATTAAGTGTTCGATGGGGGCATTGAAACCTACTTTACGACGTTCATCTAAAATTTTATCTGAGACAATACCACGCATGGCTTCTCTGAGGACGGCTTTGGCACGTCCTTGTTGGACCAAATGTTTAGTTGGTATGCTAGCACAAAACTCGTATAATGCTCTATCGAGGAAAGGGGAGCGATTTTCGATGGAATAATACATTGCGTTTAGGTCGTCTTCGTGCAAAATAACAGGCGTTGTTTCATAGAAAATTTCGTTAAATAAGCGGTTACGGAGGGGATCTTGAGTTGCAATCACTTCTTCGAAGTATTCTTGCCAGGGATTGTTTAGTAGGCTAGAGAAAAGGTTGGCATCTAGGTAGATATGGCGGCGTTCGAGGGGGGCTTTCATAAAAACGTAGGGATCTTGAAGAAAGGGGTTCCGAACAATGGGTTTTATCCAAGTTTCCCAATTTTTGATACTTTCTTGAAAAAGCGTGGTTTGGGAGGAGATGGATGAGAGGTACCATAAATGGTGATCATAGTAGCCTGAAAACAGTTCATCAGCGGCAGTACCGCTGATGGCAATACGGTAGCCTGCCTGAGACATGGCTTTCATGAGCAGCCAATGGACATAATAAGTAATGGTATAGACAGGCGCATCGTGCTGTTTAACCAGTGTTTTTAGCTGGGACAAAAAATGTTCTGTAGACAAAGGAATAGATGTATGTTTGATACCTAAATAATCTCGAGAAGCTTCAATACAGGCCAGTTCCTCGTATCGGTCATCTTGATTAATGATGGTAAAGCCTTCTACGTTGTATCCTAATACCTTTTTAGCAATGCTAATAAGGGTATTAGAGTCTACCCCGCCACTCATACAAAAAGCGATGGGCACATCGGCCCTTAATTTCTGATCGACGGCGTGAATGAGTTTTTCGCGAGCGCCCAGACAGGCCTCCTGGAAGGTCATATCTGGATTTTGAGTTAAGTTAGGGTGCCAATAGCGTTGTTGGTGTTTTTGTCCTGGATGGGGGAATAAAGTAAGTACCGTAGCGGGAGGGAGTGCCTGTATGTTTTTAAAAAATGTATCTGTTTTTTTATAGAGGGATTTATAGCCATGCACGAGGTATCGGATGAGTTGTTGTTCATTGATTTTTAAGTCTTTTTTTGAAAGTGACTGAATAAATTTGATTTCAGAGGCAAAATAAAAGGCACCCTCTTCTTCGTAGTAATAGAGGGGTTTTTCGCCAAAGCGATCGCGACATAGAGTGAGGGTACCTGTGGTGTCATGGTAAATGGCGAAAGCCCACATACCATCTAATTTATCTAAACAACTAACCCCCCAAGCAATCCAAGCTTGAAGCAATACTTCTGTGTCAGAGGCTGTATAAAATATGGCTCCTCGTCGTTCTAATTGTGCCCGAATTTCTCGATAATTGTATACTTCTCCATTGCTAATCAGGTGATAAGGGCCAATAGAAAAAGGTTGATTGGACCGTTCATCTAAATCGATGATACTGAGCCGAGCGTGTAATAAATGGGTGGTATATTGGGTAGGTTTATAGTGAAAATGTCGTCCAACTTGCACATCTGGCCCTCGCCGTTGCATACGGATCAGGGTTTCTTCCACTTGAGGGGTAGCAACCACTTCTTTTCCAAAATAACCGGCTATACCGCACATGGTGTAATCCTATTTAAAGTAACATTCCCGTAAGGTGGCTAATTTATCGTATCGGGGCACATAAGATGCCAAGTTGATTCCTGTTTGTGTATATGCTGTTACCCAAAGACACTGGTCTAGTGCACACACCAACAATTCCTGTTTTTTTTGGTAGATCCGGCCAGGTTCTCCATAGAAGGGGGTTGATGTCTTTCGAGAGGCAATTAATTTAATTTTTTCTTGCTGGT
>JAHFQG010000135.1 GCA_023266415.1 Francisellaceae bacterium
TGCGGCGGCTTTAAAAGAGCATGGGGCGACCCGAGTGGTGGCTTATTGTACCCATGCCGTACTGTCGGGGCGTGCTTTAGAGAATATTGAGCGCTCTACCCTAGATGAGCTGGTGGTGACTGACACCATTCCCTTATCTGCCCAGGCCAAAACATGTTCTAAAATTCGGCAATTGAGTTTAGCGCCTATGTTAGCGGAAGCTATTCGTCGGATCCATCAAGAAGAGTCCATTACCTCTATGTTTTTCTAACTTAAACGTCCTGTTTTGGCAAATCTTGCACGAAAAAGGCTCACACACGCATCCTGTATGCTGCGCTTTTTCATCACAACCTTTGCTCAAATTAGAACGTTTTTGTGTTGATAAAGGAAATCTGGTAAAATGCCGGTCTCTTTCAATTCTGGTCGCAGGAATTGAAAATAAGAAAGTTAACTTACGGAGAACCCCCATGGCCCACAGTTTTGAATTACAAGCCACTGCCCGCGCGGATGTAGGGAGAGGTGCGAGCCGCCGCCTACGCCGAGCCAAGCAAGTACCTGCTATTTTATACAGTAAAAACACTCAAGCTCAACCTCTTACCCTCGATCATCAAAAAGTCTTGGTGGCATTAGAAAATGAAGCTTTTTACTCGCACATTCTCACTTTGCACATCGATGGAGTGCCACAGCAAGCGGTGTTGAAAGATCTGCATCGTCACCCTTATAAACCCACTATTTTGCATATGGATTTTCTGCGCGTTAGTGCACATGAAAAAATCACGATGCATGTACCTTTACATTTTTTAAATGAAGCCGATGCCCCTGGCATTTCGGAAGGTGGCATCATTAACAAACATGTGAACGAAGTGGAAGTAAGGTGCTTACCTAAAAATTTACCCGAGTATTTTGATGTGGATTGTAGTGGGTTGAACATTGACGATGTAATTCATTTATCCGAATTAACGGTACCAGAAGGCGTTGAACTGATGGCGTTAGCTCATGGGGATTCCAGTCATGACCATACGTTGGTGAGTATACACCGACCTCATATGGTGAAAGAAGATGCAGAGCAAGCTGTTGCGCCTTCTGCTTCTGAAGTGCCTGCTTCCGAGCAAAAGACTGACACCCCTCCAGACGCTGCTTCTTAAGGAAGGGCCGCATGGCCGCCATACAACTCTTAATTGGCCTGGGGAATCCAGGCCCTGCTTATGTGTCTACGCGACATAATGTAGGTCAGTGGTTGGTTGAGCGATTTTCTGAGCAAGAAAAATTATCTTTTCAAACTGAACCAAAATTGCAAGCCCAAGTCACGCGCTTTGAAGGGGCTGACATCGACTGTCGATTGTGTTTACCCACCTCTTATATGAATGACTGTGGCCGTGCGGTTCAAAAATTAAGTCATTATTTTAAGGTACCCCCAGAAGCCATTTTGGTGGTTCATGATGAGTTGGATTTACCTGTGGGTGTGACGCGATACAAAATGGGGGGGGGGCATGGAGGGCACAACGGATTGCGTAGCATCATCGACCATATTGGTAATACGTTTGGTCGGTTACGGATAGGCATTGGGCATCCGGGCAACAAAGACGATGTCAGTGATTATGTATTGCATGCCCCGTCTGTGTCAGACAGAAAAACCATTAACGATGCCATACACAATACCCTATCTTCACTTAAAAAAGCTTTGGCAGGCCATATGGCCGCGGCGATGAATGAATTGCATACGCACAATCCGTAGGGGCGAGGAAAAACTATCATGGGATTCAAATGTGGGATTGTGGGTTTACCCAATGTGGGGAAATCTACATTATTTAATGCACTGACTAAAGCGGGTATTGAGGCACAGAACTATCCCTTTTGTACCATTGAACCCAATCATGGGGTTGTGCTGGTTCCAGATCTTCGACTCACCGCCTTATCGGATATTGTGCATCCTGAACGTATTGTGCCCACCACCATGGATTTTGTAGACATTGCTGGGTTGGTGAAGGGGGCTTCTTTAGGGGAAGGGTTGGGCAATAAATTTTTGGCGCATATTCGAGAGACGGATGCCATTGCGCATGTGGTGCGGTGTTTTGACAATGATGATATCACGCATGTCCCTGGGCGGGTGAGCCCCAAAGACGACATTGAAACTATTCACACCGAACTTATTTTGTCTGATTTAGATGCGGCACAGCGGGCTCTAGATAGGGCCCAGAAGCAGAGTCGGGGGGGGAGCAAAGAAGGATTATGGCAAGTGGCATTGCTGACCGCCTTTATACAACATTTGAATGAAGCCAAATTGGGTCGTTCCTTTGCACGTTTGGCGGATATTCTCACGCTACCCCTCCCCTTCCTCACGACCAAGCCTATTATGTTTATTGCCAATGTTGCGGAAGATGGGTTTCAAAATAATCCTTATTTGGACGCAGTGCAATGCATTGCAGATGCTGAAAAGGGTGTGGTGGTACCCATTTGCGCGGCCATGGAATCGGACATTGCGGAGTTAGATTCTGAAGAAGAGAAAAGAGATTTTTTAGCGAGTATGGGGTTAGAAGAAGCGGGATTGAACCGTGTTATTCGACAGGGATATAAGTTATTAGGCTTGCATACGTATTTTACGGCTGGGGTACAAGAAGTTCGGGCTTGGACCATTCGGGTGGGAGCAACAGCCCCGCAAGCGGCGGGGGTAATTCACAGCGATTTTGAAAAAGGGTTTATTCGAGCTGAAATTATCAGTTACGATGACTTTATTCGTTATAAAGGGGAGCAAGGAGCCAAAGATGCGGGTAAATGGCGTTTGGAAGGCAAAGAATACGTTGTTAAAGATGGGGATGTGATTCATTTTAGGTTTAATGTGTAAGGAAAATTCATGATCCCTTCACCCAAAAAATCTGCAATCATCCTCCATTTGGACCCGAATTACCGTGACTTTATCAACGATATGAAGACGCGTCTCTCAACAGCTCAAATCCAAGCTGCTTTGGCAAGTAATCAGGCGTTAATCCAATTCTATTGGCAGGTAGGACGAGAATTATCTGAGAAACAAAGCTCATTTAAATGGGGGGAAAAGCTCTTAGACCAGTTTTCTCATGATATGCGCCAAGCCTTCCCGGACATGCAAGGTTTTTCAATCACAAATCTTAAGAGAATGAGGCTTTTTTCACAAACATACCCTGATTTTGAAATTGGCCCACAGCCTGTGGGCCAATTGCCTTGGGGGCATATTTCTCTACGGCCTTGTTGCATGAATCAGGCATTCTGGATGTCATGCCAGTGAAAACTGGCATCCAGTTGCCCGTAGTATATATTTTGTTAAGTCATCCCGAGCGTAGCCCGTCATCCCGAGCGTAGC
>JAHFQG010000041.1 GCA_023266415.1 Francisellaceae bacterium
GGGAAAGTGGTGTAACACGGTTGAAAAGCAGGCGTGGACGGTTTCGTGGGGGATTTGAAACAAGAGGGGGCGAAGGAAAGAGGCGTAGAAGTGCATAATATGCCTTATTGTTTAAGATACACCCCTAATAGTTGTTAACCGAGCCCCAAATTAACCAATTCGCGCAGTTCGCGGAGGGTGACGGCGAATCGGGTGAAGTCTGATCCTTGGCTTGATTTTAACTCATCCATCATATGTTTCCAACGTGTCATAAACCACTCGTGTTTTTTAAGCCAGCTATCTACCAAATTTCCGGTTTCTTGAACCACCTGGGCCGATTTTAAAATACCCACGGCCAAATCTCGTTGTTTACTGTCTAAATCGTCTCGGAAAGCGGCTCGAGCCAAGGCATCCCAGTGGGTATTGACGGGATGTTGTTTAATTTGTTCGCGTAACCAACTTAAGTCTAATTTAGAGCCGATGGTATAGTATAAGGAGGCCACGGGTTCTATTTTCATATTCATATCGAGTGCAGCATCCACGATATCCAAAGCGGAAAACATAGCACTCATGAAGCCGACGCGATAGGCGAGTTCTTTAGAAATTTTGGCCTGGATAAGTTCTTTTGAGAAAGCGGAGGCATCTTTATTCGCTTTTCCTTTTAAGACTGTGGGTAACATAGTGACCACTTGGCGCACGCCCAGTGTGAAGCGTTGAATAGACGTTTCAATATCGGTAATATAGGCGCGATTGCGCAAAAACCAGCGAGTCCCTCGGCGAGTTAAGCGATTTAATTCTTGCAGAATACGAATTTTGATAGTATCTTCGATATCCACACTGAGTTGTCGAACAATGTCTTTGAGTTGTACAACTTCAAACACTTCTCGAACGATGCTATAGGCGCGCACGATATCGGGTATTTCTGAACCGGTTTCATCTTGGAGTCGGTGCAAGAACGTCAAGCCCATTTCATCCACAATATTATTAGCCACACGCATGACGATAATTTCTCGGTGTAATCGGTGTTCTTTCATTTCCTGGGCGTATTGTTGTGAAAGAATGGTGGGGAAGGCCAGGGTGAGTTGTTGGGAGATATAGGGATTATCGGGTATATCAGACGCGATGAGGGTGCTTTTAAGTAAAATTTTAGTATAGGCCATCAAAACAGCTAACTCTGGACGTGTCAACCCCTGATTTTGTTTTTTTCGTTGAATGAGGGTATCTTCGCTGGGTAGAAATTCAATGGTTCGGTCCAATCCGGCATGAATGGATAAATATTCAATCAGACGCGAATGCATATCCACATAATGTTCATTTTGGTAGTGAGCGATACTCAATGCTTCGGTTTGGCTTCTGTTGTGGTGCAGCACCAATTCAGCCACTTCAGCGGTCATTTTGATCAGCAATTCGTTACGTTGTCTTTCAGTTAGTTGGCCAGATGCCATCAATGCATTCAGTAAAATTTTAATATTCACTTCATAGTCGGAGCAATTTACCCCGGCAGAATTGTCAATAGCATCGGTGTTGAGGTGTCCCCCATTCAGGGCATATTCAACACGACCCAATTGGGTAAAGCCGAGGTTACCTCCTTCTCCCACCACTTTACAGCACAAATCTTGACCATTAATGCGCAGAAAATCGTTGTTTTTATCCCCCACATCGGCATGTGTTTCAGTGGTGGCTTTGACGTAGGTACCAATTCCTCCATTCCACAGCAAATCAACTTCGGCCATGAGGAGGGCACGAATGAAGATATTAGGCTCTAATTTGGTTTGGGTAATACCAAAACGGGCTTGCATTTCGGGGGAAATGGGAATGGATTTGGCTGAACGCAGAAAGACGCCGCCCCCTTTAGAAATGAGTTCGGGGTTATAGTCGGTCCAATTGGAGCGTGGGAGTTCGAATAAGCGTTTTCGTTCTTCGAAGCTTTTTGAAGCGTTTGGGTTTGGATCCACAAAAATATGAAGGTGGTTAAATGCCCCCACTAATTGAATATGGGGAGACAGGAGCATACCATTACCAAATACGTCTCCGGCCATATCGCCGATCCCGACCACGGTAAAGTCTTGGGCTTGGGTATCGATGCCGAGTTCTCGAAAGTGCCGTTTGACGGATTCCCAGGCGCCACGGGCGGTGATGGCCATCTTTTTATGATCATACCCAGCCGATCCTCCTGAGGCGAAGGCGTCTCCCAGCCAAAAGTCTCGTTCTAACGAGATGGCGTTGGCGATATCAGAGAAGGAGGCGGTACCTTTATCGGCGGCCACCACGAGGTAGATATCGTCTTCATCGTAACGGACAACTTGATTAGGAGGAACCACTTGACCGGTTTTAAAGTTATCGGTTAAGTCCAGGAGTCCCTGGATAAGGGTTTGGTAGCAAACGATGACTTCTTTGGCGAGTTCTTCCCGATTTTTGGGAGGCTTTTTCACCACAAATCCGCCTTTAGCGCCCATGGGCACAATCACGGCGTTTTTGACTTGTTGGGCCTTGACGAGGCCTAAAATTTCGGTTCGATAGTCTTCCAGGCGATCGGACCAGCGGATCCCTCCTCGAGCCACTTTTGCGTTTCGGAGGTGTATGCCTTCCATGCGAGGGGAGTAGATAAAAATTTCGAACAGAGGGCAAGGGAGGGGGATATCGGTGATTTGTTTAGAATGTATTTTGAAGGCAAGATAGGGTTTATGTTCTCCTTCAGGGGACTTCTGAAAGAAGTTAGTTCTCAAAGTTGACGAAATGACATTTAAGAAGCGGCGCAAAATGCGGTCTTGATCTAAGCTTAATACTTTTTCCAATTGTGCTTCGATGGTTTGTTGAATTGCAGTGGTTTTTTGGGTGCGCACTTCTAAGGAAGTGGTGATATCGAATCGATGCAAAAACAGTTCAACCAACAATTTTGCAATTGTGGCTTGTTCACTCAAAGTTTGTTCGACATAATGTTGGCTATAGGTCGAGCCGATTTGTCGCAAATAACGAGAATACGCACGCAGCATGGCGATTTCGCGCCAATTAAGGCCACACGCTAAGACCAATCGGTTAAAATTATCATTTTCAGCCTGACCGGCCCAAATACGATAAAAAGCATCTTGAAAGGCTTCTTTCACGCTTTCTAATTTTGTGATTTGAGTTGCTTCTGGCAGCAGGCAAAAATCGTTGATCCAATAAATTTTGTCAGTTGTCTGAATTTTATGCGGTTTTTCGCTGATCACCTGAAAACCCAGATGTTCAAACAAAGGGATGAGGTGTGACAAAATGAGGGGTTGATTGGCCACATACGTTTTAAAATGCACGGCCTCGCTGTTTTCTACAATAGGGCGATAAAAGCTCATACTGAGGGGTTTGTCACGTAATTGTTCGAGTTGCAGAATGTCATGCACGGCCATTTCAGCGCCAAATTCTTCTTTATAGCTGCTGGGGAAGGCATTGGCATAGACGGCATACAAGTCTGACGACTTGCTTTCTCCTTGTTGATGCACCAAGGCTTCTTCCAATTCCTCCGACCAAATGCGACTGACCAAAAAGAGTTGTTTTTCAATGGCAGGAACGTCTACCTGTAATGCTTGTTTGGTTTTAACGCGGACTAAAAAGTGAATGCGCGCCAAAGTAGAGTCGGATAATTGAGTTGAAAATGTGACGCCACTGCTTTCAAATTCTTTTTCCAAAATAGATTGGAATTTTCTTCGAATATTGGAGTCAAATCGTTCTTTTGGGATGAATATAAAGCAGGAGTAGTACCGTTTGAACAAGTCGTGCCGCACAAACAATTTGACTTTTGGGCGTTCTCTGAGGCGTAAAATGCCTAATACTAAGTCGTATAAATCATCTTCGGTGCCCAAGAAGATATCATCTCTAGGGAGACTTTCAATAACATTCAAGAGATTTTTGCCATCGTGTCCCAACAGAAGCACATTGGCACGTCTTAAAATGTTGTGTATTTTAACTCGCAGCATGGGGGTATATGTGGGACGCCAATTATAGGCCGAAGATGTGTACAGCCCAACCCATTTACATTCGCCTATCAATTTTCCTGTTGAATCATATTTTTTTAGAGATAAGACGTCTGCATATACAGAACGATGCACGGTAGAAAGCGTGTTGCTTTTTTCGGTCATTGTCAAATCGGGGGCTTCTGAGAATTCCACATCTAAGTCGATATAGTGGGTTGGAAGGCCTTCTTTTTTTCGAGCAACCCCCAATCGACTTTTTTCGACCAGGGTTACTTTTTTGTTATCTAGGATTGTTTCATAATAGCCCAAAAATGTAAAATGATTTTCGGATATCCATTTAAAAAATTCGATCGACTCAAAAATATCTTCTTTGGTGTGTGGAATGGTATTTTCTTTCAAATAGTTCAAGGCTGCGGAGACTGTTTTCTTCATAGGTTGCCAGTCTTCTACTGCAAAAACAACATCTTGCACCACACTTTTGAGTTCGTTTTCTAACGCAAAACAGATTTTTTCATCTGGTAAGCGTTTGATTTCGATAAAAATAGACACTTCGGTCTGGCCCGTGGTATTACTGTGGTTATCAAAGTTAATTAATTTTCCAGTTTTGTCGCGTTTTACGGACAGATTGCCCAGTTGTTCTAAAAATACGATGCGATATGCTTTTTCATTGAGTACCATTAAAATGGAATCTAGCAAGAAAGGGATGTCTTCGTGGGTTATCATGATAACTGTATTAGAACTATACCATCCCCCTGCCCCAGATAAATTGGGATTCAGCACTTGCACTTTGGGTTCTTTTTGGCGGATTAAGAAATGGCCCCACATGGCCAAGACGGTATCACATAAGTTTTCGACAGAACGATTTTGTAAGTCTTCTAAATCAGCGTTAAAATAAAATTGCTGAATGAAAGAAATCAACGACTCGGTATTATCTTCTGCATGAGCTCGCGTTTTAGCAAGTGCAATAATATGACCAATAATATCTTCGCGAATTTTATCTTGCAACATAGGGCGGACTCTCTTTTTTGTAACTACACGGATGATTCAACGAGGCTATATTGTTTAACGGCAAAATTGTTTTTTACCGTAGGGGCAACAGTCCACACTCATCCCCTTAATGTTTTCTCCACAATTTCCCGCACATCGTTGGACAGTGTTTGAGCGGCCAATCGTTTTAACGATTGTCGCATTTTGACCTGTCTCGATTCATCATATTGATGCATGTCCGTAAAAGCGTTGGTGAGGCGAGCGGCCACTTGGGGATTCAGTCCATCCAGTGTCGCAATTTGGTTTTCTAAAAACACGTACCCTGCACCATCGGTGGCGTGGAAAGCGGGTAGGTTAGCACCAAAACCTCCTATTAAAGCATAGATCTTATTGGGATTTTTGAGTTGAAAAGCGGGGTGTTGTAGGAGAGCCTGAACAGTTTTGAGGGTAGTGGGTTGATGGCTGCGAGCTTGTAAAGCCAACCACTTATCTATGACCAATGGATACTGTTGAAAATGTTGATAGAAGTCTTGAAATAAAAGGGCTCGTAGGGGCGTGCTTTGATCATTGATGGCAGACAGAGCCCCCAGGCGGAGGGTCATATTGGGGGCGGTGTTATATTGGGTTTGGATCAGCGCCTCGTTGCCTAAAAAAGCCAGATAATAGAGGCATTTATTTTTTAAAGCGCGTTCACCTGGGGTGTTTGATGGTTGGGCATAGCAGGCTTGTAACAGGGGTTCAGCCAGGTGGGCAAACTGTTGTTCTGCATCGCGATGGCGGTGAAGTACGATCTCCAGGGGAAATGGGGTTAGTTGGGTGGATAAATAAGACAAGGGGGGAAAATCAAGCAGTCGTGCTATGAGAGCGGGTTCTAACGTTTGATTTTGTAAAATGCGGCAGAGCGCTTTTAAGAGCAGCTCTAGGGGCGGGGGCGATTGATTGAGGCAATAAGCAGATAACAATTGTTGGGCAGCTTCCCATTGCACAAAGGCATCGGTATCATGTTCTAATAATGTGAGGCGTTCTTCCACGGTATAGGGATATTCAATAATAATGGGGGCTGAAAAGCCTCTGAGTAACGACGGAATGGGTTTAGAAGGCGTTGGCCAAGTGAAGGTTTGTTGCGCTTTATCTATCACACACACGGTTTCAGGAGCTTGCAGATGCCCTTGTTGGTTTAACAAAGCCATGGTGAGGGGAAATGTAAAAGGGGGTTCACTTTGAGTACAATGGAGGAAGAATTGTTGATTTTTGTATTCGGGGGTAATTTTTAAATGAGGGGTTCCGGCCGTAGAATACCAGCGTTTAAACTGTGTTAAATCGATTTTTGAGGCATTTTCCAAGGCTTTGACAAAATCATCGCAAGTAACGGCTTGACCGTCGTGTCGTTTAAAATAAAGGGCCACGCCCTGGTAAAATTTTTCGTTGCCCAACAAAATGTTCATCATTCGAATGACTTCCGCCCCTTTGTGATAGACAGTCATGGTATAAAAATTATTAATTTCAAGATAAGCATCGGGGCGAACGGGGTGGGCCATGGGGCCCTGATCTTCGGAGAATTGGCGGGAGCGCAATATATTCACTTCATCGATACGTTGCACAGCCGGGCTACTACAAAAGGCTGTAAATTGGTGTTCACGGAACACAGTGAAACCTTCTTTAAGGCTGAGTTGGAACCAATCGCGACAAGTAACGCGATTTCCGCTCCAGTTGTGGAAATATTCATGACCTATCACGGCTTCGATGTTAAGATAATCGGTATCGGTGGCAGTTTGTTGGTCGGCTAGCACATATTTGGTGTTAAAAATATTAAGACCCTTATTTTCCATCGCCCCCATATTAAAATCGCTGACCGCCACCACCATATAAATGTCTAAATCGTAACAAAGACCATAGGTATCTTCGTCCCATTTCATGGCCTTTTTGAGGGCATTCAGGGCATGTTGAGCTTGTGAAACGAGTCCTTTTTCGATAAAAAATTGTAATTTAACCACCCTGCCCTCTTTTGTGGTCAAAGTGTCTTCTAGGGTATCAAAGTGCCCTGCTACCAAAGCAAACAGATAACAGGGTTTGGGGTGGGGATCGTGCCAAGTCACTGTTTTTAGGGTATCCGTTTCGGTTGTTTTAATACAATTCCCATTAGATAACAGATGGGGAAAATGTTGTTTATTCGCTTGAATGGTGGTGGTGAACACCGATAATACGTCAGGCCTATCCAAGAAGTACGTGATACGTCGAAACCCTTCGGCCTCACATTGGGTACAATAATTTCCCCCTGTATAATACAGCCCACTCAGGGCCGTATTTTTTTGGGGATTAAACTGGGTGTGCAGGGTGAGTGTGAAAGGCTGTTGAGGGGGGCACGGGAGGGTAAGAGACACCTCGTTTTGCTGATATTGGGTAAGGGGGTGTCCATCAAGCCACAAACCGGTGAGAATAATGTCTTCACCATCAAGGGTAAGGGGTTTACCCAATCCTGCTGGGGTGGGGATAAAGTGCAATTCGGCCTCAACCCGCACGTCTTCTTGGGTTAAATCGAAGGTGAGGTGGACCGTTTCGATATGGTACAAAGGAAGTTGGTAGTCCAACCTATTTTTGACGGTTTTGGCGTATCGACTCATGGGACGCTATCCTATGTGAATTTGATATCCTAAAAATTTTCGCACATTGAGTACTCCAATGTCGAAAAGCAGGTATTGACCTTTAATACCCTGTAACGTACCTTCTATGTGAGGGGTGGTATCGAATGAGAGGGCTTTGGGGATCAGAGGGTATTCGAGTACAGGGTATGACAAAGAAATAGGATGAGCTGCGAGGGGCTCAATGCCTTGTGGGTGTTCTCTGTGCAAGGCGTTGAGTTTTTTCTCAACTAAGGGGTACACTTTTTCCTCCCAATAGGTTTTTAAATTTTGTTGAGCAGGCTCCCCTTTTAAGAGGAGACGCCAATTGGTTTGGTCGGGGATATGTTCGGCGATAATTACTTCCACGAAGCCAGCAAGTTGACGGGTTCGGGTTTTGAAGAGGGGAAGGGCTTGGGTAGCGCCTTGGTCAGCCCAACGGCAGTGTTGGGTTTTTTCTTTGGTGAGGCCCACTTTCACCCCAGAGGTATTGGCCAGATAAACAATATGGGGGATCATACAATTCGCCTCTCCCCACCACGGTTCACGGCACGTGCCTTTGGCGTAGTGGCAAGTATGGGGTCGGAGGACGCACAAATCACATTCAGCGAGTTTACGCATACATACAAAACAATGGCCTTGGCTATAACTTTTAGGGGTTTTTTTGCCGCAATGGAGGCAATTAATTTGACCAGAATATCGCAAAGAGAGCGTTTTCCCTAGAAAAGGGGTAAGGGAGAGAGTGGCCTCTGGGGTACAAATGGCATAGGTAACGGGATTGGTGCCGCTGACGGTCATTTTAAGCAGTTGACCGGAGACGGTGTGGGTCTTTACCATGGGGGTAGGATCCTGAGGATTGGAGGGTACTTTATGTCTCATTCTGCACTTGAAACGACGCTTTATCAACAAAAACGGATTTATCACCAGCCATTGGTGGGTTTTTTTTATCGAAAGCGGTTAGATATTGTGTTAAAGTACGCAAAAGTTTCAAAGCTTACTCAGGTTTTAGACATTGGGTTTGAGCATGGCATTTTTTTATATAAGTTATCAAAACAACTATCGTCGCATAATCTGTCTGGAATTGAGCTCAATCCGGATACGTATCAAAAAACAGCGGATAGGTTTGCCAAAATATCTGAGCTCCGTGCTGCTCGGTTATTTCAGGGAGATTTTTTAACCTTTGATTTTCAAACAAAATTTGATGTCATTTTTGCCACCAGTGTCTTGGAACATATTCCAGACATTGGGCGAGTGGGGCCTAAAATTCGCACACTACTCAACCCAGGAGGTCGATTGGTGGTACTCTCTCCCAATGAGCATGCCTTTTATGAGCTACTCCGAAAGATATTTGGATATACTAAACCGGCCGATCACTATCATTCTGCCCAAACCATTACTCAAGTTTTAAGTCAATCGCTGCAGTGCAGGACAGAAGATTACTATCCTTGGGTGGGGCGATTGTATAAAATAGATGTGTTTCAGTGAGAAACAAAGGGGAAGGGATGATCTGTCAACCAACCAGGGGTTCGTTATTAAACTAACTTTTATCAAAAAATACATGCCAACACATGCGACTTTGCGTGAGCATAAATCTTTGAAAATATTCGGGAATTTATTGCTCAACCCACGTTTGTGGCATTTAAACCGACACAGCGTGGCCAAAGCCGTAGCCATTGGTATTTTTGCCGGCTGGTTACCCGTGGTAGGTCATATGCTTATTGCCGCTGGATTGGCTATCGCGTTACAAGCAAATCTGCCTTTGGCTATTTTAGCCGTATGGGTGAGTAACCCACTGACCATACCTATTTTGTTGTATTTGGGTTACAAATTTGGCACTGTGTTACTTCAAATACCTTATACCCCTATTTCGGTTGAATTATCC
>JAHFQG010000136.1 GCA_023266415.1 Francisellaceae bacterium
CTTTTTTGACGAAGCAAGAGCCGCAAATATCCCCATTATTGGGGATGTGAATCTGTTTATCCCCTATGCCAATGCGCCTATTATTGGGATCACAGGCAGTAATGGCAAAAGCACCGTGACCACCTTGGTGGCTGAATTTCTCAAAAATGGGGGATTGAACGTTCGGGTAGGCGGCAATTTGGGTACACCAGCCCTCAATTTGCTGACAGTGCCTGCCCCCGATGTGTATGTCTTAGAATTGTCCAGCTACCAGTTAGAACTCATCGAACGGTTACCTTTGTTATCTGCCACCGTGTTAAATATTACCCCAAATCATCTCGATCGACACAAAACCCTAGCTGTGTATCAAACCATCAAACACCGTATTTACCAAGAGGCCACTCAAGTGGTGGTGAATCGTGCTGATAAAGCTACTTATCCTCAAAATGCCTACGCTTGTGTTAGCTTTGGCCTGGATGTGCCCACCACCGCAAATGAGTTTGGCATCCAAAGGGTGGCCGAAGAAGCTTGGTTCGCCCAAGGTAGTACTCGGTTGGCGAAAGTGTCTGATACGGCATTGGTGGGAACCCACAACCACGCCAATATTTTGGCGGCCTTGGCTCTGGTGAAACCATTTACATTATCTCAAACCAGTATTCAAAAAACTTTGGCAGAGTTTCAAGGCTTACCACATCGTTGCCAAGCTGTGGCTGAAAAAAACAATATTCGTTGGATAAATGATTCCAAAGGCACCACCGTGGCAGCCAGTCTCACCGCGCTAACAGCCTTGGCACGATCTGCCGGAAAATTTGTATTATTGTTGGGAGGGCAGCCCAAACAAGAAGACTTTACCCCGTTGGTGGTGGCCGCATGCCAGCATGCCCGTGCAGTAATCATCATGGGGGGGGCTATTCCCCTCTTAGAGCCCTTATTCCAGAAAACAGCTCTGCCTTTTACCCTGGCCCATTCCATGAAAGAGGCAGTCGAAAAAGCGGCTTACTATGCGCAATCTGGAGATACCGTTTTGCTTTCACCTGCATGCCCCAGTTACGATTGGTATCACATTTTTTATGAGCGTGGACAAGATTTTATCCGCTGTGTTCAAACCTTATTAGGGGAGGTCGTCGCCCATGAATAATCCCCGTTATCACCCCAGCACCCGTTGTCACCCCAGCGTAGGCTGGGGTCCAGTCCGATTTCCTCCCCTCGATTATGGGCTGTTGTTGGCGCTCGTGGCCATCATGGCTTTAGGTTTTATTATGGTCACGTCAGCTTCTATTGGTATTTCTGAAAAAGAATTTGGCCAGGCATTTTATTATAGCAAACGCCATGCGGTGTATTTGGTATTGGGGCTTTTAGCCGGGACATTCAGCTATAAAATGCCGCCCCGTCTGTGGCAAGAGCTTGCGATGCCTATCCTTATTTCTACTGTTTGTGCCTGGGCTTGGACGCACCATCAATGGCAGCTCTCGCTGGCTTTCGTTAGGGCCTATTTCTTTTCAAGTATCCGAATGGGTCAAATTTTCGGTCATTTTATATGTTAGCGCCTATTTGGTTCAACACAAAACCGCAGTCCAAACCACCTTAGAAGGGTTTTTAAAACCCATGGGAATATTGGCTCTCTTTGCGGTATTGTTGCTCAAACAACCCGATTTTGGTGCGACTTTTGTTACCTGTGCCACCGCATTGGGATTACTCTTTTTGGGTGGTGCTCCTGTTCGGCAATTTTTAGGATTGATGGTGCTCGTGGCCCTCGCTTTTGTGGGGCTGGCAATCACTTCCCCGTATCGGCTGCAACGCCTCACCTCATTTTTAGACCCCTGGGCCGATCAGTTCGACAGTGGATATCAACTCACCCAAGCCCTTATTGCCTTTGGACGCGGGGAGTGGTTTGGGGTGGGTCTGGGCAGCAGTGTCCAAAAGCTGTTTTATCTGCCCGAAGCGCATACCGACTTTTTATACGCAGTATTGGCCGAAGAGATGGGGCTGATGGGGTGCCTGCTCGTTATTGCACTGTATAGTATTGTGGTATACAGAGGGCTCTGCATCGCCTTACAAGCCCGCAAAGAACGGCGAGAATTTGAAAGCTTTGTGGCATACGGTATCACCCTCTGGATAGGCCTTCAAGCGTTTATTAATATTGGGGTGAATACGGGTATTCTGCCCACCAAAGGGCTGACCTTGCCCCTCATGAGTGCGGGTGGTAGCAGCGTGTTGGTCATTTGTATTGCATTGGGCATTTTATTGCGCATCGACAAAGAAAATCGTGCCCCCAGCTCTGGGGGATATTATCGTGTCTAAGGGCATTTGGTATTTAATGGCGGCAGGAACAGGTGGACACGTGTTGCCTGCCCTGTCTATTGCTCATGAGCTTCAAAAACGTGGATTTTCTGTGCGTTGGTTGGGTACGCCCCACGGCATTGAGCAAACTTTAGTGCCCCAAGCCCATATTCCACTAGATGTGATTTCCATGACAGGCGTTCGTGGTAAAGGTTGGCGACGTCTGTGCCAAGCGCCTTTTGAGGTGGTAAAAGCTACGATTCAAGCTATGCGTTATTTTCGGCAACACAAACCCATGGCGGTGATTGGGTTGGGTGGTTTTGTGGCTTTTCCAGGCGGATTAGCTGCGTTACTCAGTTGCGTTCCCTTATTTATTCATGAACAAAATGCCATTCCAGGACTTACCAATCGTTTGCTGGCCCCTTGGTCCAAGCGACGTATGGTAGCATTCCCCAATACATTGAAAAAAGCCCTGCACACTGGGAATCCTATTCGCACGGACATTCAACGAACACCGGCGTCACCTTCTCATGTTTTACGTTTATTGGTGATGGGTGGCAGCCAAGGGGCAGTGGCCATCAATGAGGCGGTTATCCAACTACAAATCAAATACCCGACGCTGCCTCTCCATATTCGACACCAAACTGGTCAAAAAGACTTTAAACGCGTGCAAACAATCAGTGCTGAACAGGCATTATCCGCTCAAATCTTTCCTTTTATCCACAATATGTCCGAAGCCTACGCTTGGGCTGATATCGTGCTCAGTCGAGCTGGCGCCATGACCGTGTTTGAAATCGCCAGCGCTGGTAAAGCCAGCATTTTAGTGCCTTACCCCCATGCCGTGGATGATCACCAAACCGCCAACGCCCGTTATTTGAGCGATGCAGAAGGCGCCATACTCCTACCAGAACCCCAGCTCACGGCCGATACTTTACATGATATCCTCCAAAATTTTATTCGTTTTCC
>JAHFQG010000137.1 GCA_023266415.1 Francisellaceae bacterium
ATTAAAAAATATATTTTTGCGAATACTGGTAAGAGATTTTTTGTTGTAAATTTTTTCAGCAGTAAGATCTACATACTGGCTAGCTCTGGGGACAACATCTAACCCAATAACCAAGCACAACACACTCAGCGGCAAGGCAAAATATGTGAGCACGGGGAATAAAATCCGGCGATACCCCACACCACAGGTTAAAAGGCCTAACCATTCTCGATTTTCAACAAATTTGCCAAAGACAGAAAAAGTTGCAAATACCATCGCAGTCGGAATAACGATAGGAAAAAATGAAATACTCATGAATCCCAAGAGCTGCAGCAAGTCAAACAACGACACATCGTACACAATCAAAAATTCACTCAGTCGCAAAATCTGAAGAACCAATAATGTTGAAATAAAAACAACCGATCCCAATAACAAGTGTCCGTACAACTGCGCCAATAAATCTCGATTGACCCGATATTTCATACGCTCATGGAGCTGTTGCCAGGGCATGCTGTACTCGAAGCAATCCCTCTTGGAACCGTTCGGCAGTCATGGCAGTGGTTAAACGAACATAGCCGGGCAAACCAAACTCTACTCCCGGAACCCAACCTACTTGAAGTCGATCCAACAAGGTTTCACACAAAATAAAGTCGTCATTAATGGGGATCCCAAATTTTTTGGATAGAGGTTTATACAGATGGGTCACCTCAGGAAAAAGATAAAATGCACCCTCAGGTACCACCGTTTTTGCTCCAATCTTCTGTAGGATTGGAAGTGCCCGCTGCATATTATTTTGGTAGTACGCCACCCATGACTTTAAAAAATCAAAAGACTCCGAATACGCAACCTGCATGACATATTGATGAATGGCCGAAATATGTCCTAAGGCATGACCCATCACCACATTAATTTTTTGAATCACGTGGGGAGGAGCACACACATATCCTTCACGCCAGCCAGTAACCGCATGACTTTTGGACAAACCTTGAACATGAATCAGGCGACCCATGTCAAATTTGGGTGAAAAAGCAAAATGAGCTCTTTTACTCAGATCCCACAAGATATGGTCATAAATATCATCACTCAACACCCAGACATTGGGGTATGCCTTCAACACTTCGGCCAAGGCATTAATCTCTTCTTGGCTGTAAGCAATCCCAGTAGGATTTTGGGGGCTGTTGAACAGAAAAATTTTGGTTTTAGGAGTCAACGACTTCTTAAGTTGTTCGGGGGTTATTCGAAACCGCTGCCCCGCATAGGTGGGTATCACTCGCGAAACACCCCCAGAAATGCGAACCATGGGAGGATAGCTAACCCAATATGGACTTTGAAAGACAACCTCATCACCCGGATTAAGTAAAACTTGAAAAACCGCATGCAGCGCGCCCTTTGCTCCGTTGGTCAATGCAATCCAAGAAGCCTGGGTATTGAGTTTGTACACCCGGTTTACCCAAGAAGAGATCACATCGCGAACTTCGGGAAGTCCTAAAACTGGGGTGTATTTGGCATAGTCGTTGGATAACGCTTTTCGAACCGCATTATACAAAAACGCCGGGGGATCAAAGTGAGGCTCACCCGCACCGTAACTAATGACATCTTTACCCGCTTTCTTTAGCTCTCTCACCTTCGCCGTCAGACGGAGGGTGGCAGACTCCTGAATCCCCTCACTTCGTGTCGAAAATACTTCATTCATAGTTGTATTTTATGGCCTTCAAGAAATTTTTTGTTTTAACTTTTTTTCCACTCGAGCCGGAAGCATCTTAGAAAGATCCCCCCCAAACCTGGCAATCTCTTTCACCACCTCTGATTTCAAGTGAACGTAATCCTTCCGAGAAATAAAAAAAAGTGTTTCAATTTTTGAGTACAAATCTGCGTTCAAACGCCCCATGCTGGCCTCATATTCATAATCCGATACACTCCGAATACCTCGAATCAAGGTTCGTATCCCCTTCTTCTTGCAATAGTCCACCACTAATCCCTGACAGGTGTCTACTTGGACGTTTTTTAAATCCCGCAATTCTTGCTGAAGTAACTCCACCCGCTCTGCCACCGAAAACAAACCCTGCTTGGCCATATTCTCTGCAACCAAAACAATAACCTCACCAAAAACGGCGGATGCTCGCCTAACCACATCAATATGTCCCAGAGTGGGAGGATCAAAGCTGCCTGCATACACAACTGCAGATGGTGAATCCATGGTTACTCTCCGTCCACCGGTGCTTCAGCGGAGGCAGATTTGTGCGCCAGAATATTGATACTGGATACACCAAACTCTCGGGTATACACCCACTCATACGTGTCTTTTACTTCATCGAATAGATGTTGGTATGCCGTCTTCATATCTTTTTCGTAGTGAATAACCAAAAACCGTCCCCGTTCTTCCCGCAGGAGGTCCAGTATCTCATTTCGAGGAATTTTAGCAAACGGAGGATCTAACCAAATCACGTCCCACTGCGCAGTCTCCTCAGCCTGCTGTATCATCCAAGACAGCTTGCCATGCCAAAATCGAAATTGATCCTTAATACCCTCACTAAACGGAGTAATATTATCTCGAAATTGTTGATAGTTATGAGAGTCACTGTCCACAAAATCCACAAAAGACGCCCCTCGAGAGATGAACTCTAACCCAATCAGACCACTCCCACAAAAGCCATCTAACACACGCAGCCCTTCAAAATCTCCCACTTGAGAGTACAGGGCAGAAAACAATGCCTCCCGCAGAATCCGGCGCATCGGGCGCAGATATTTGGAGTCACTGAATTTAATTTTTCGCCCCTTTAAATATCCCGCGATAATCTGTCCGTAATTCTGATGCCTCATGTGGCTGTCACCAACTTAAAATATTGACGGGCCTGCTCTACATCCTGCGCAATGTGCTGTTTCAAGACATCCAGATTGGGAAACTTGAGCTCATCTCGAATCCGATGCAAAAAATAAATCTCAATAAACTTACCATATATGTCCTCAGAAAAATCCAGAACATGACTCTCCACCACCACCTCCGAAGATTGAGGATTGATAGTTGGACGCACTCCAATACTCGCTACAGATGGGTATTTTATATGATCCACGACCGTTTCAGTCACATATATACCCAATGGGGGTATCAATTGTGACGGTAACGGATACACGTTGGCAGTAGGGAAACCTAATTTCCGACCCAATTGAGGCCCGCGCTTCACCACACCC
>JAHFQG010000138.1 GCA_023266415.1 Francisellaceae bacterium
TTGCTGGTAGTAGGTAAAAGCCCCTGGATAAGGATCGGCTAAAGCTCGAATACGGTTATGAATTTGTTCAGCGGTATAACAATCCCACACAATGAGGCCATCTTCTGGAAATCGCAGGGGATAATAAGCTGCTTTATGGGTTTCTTGGGGTTTGGGTTGTAAGGTTCCCGATCCCAATTGGTGCAACGTGTCAATTAATAACTGGGGGAAATGAGTATCGGCTATGGCTTGAAGAGTAGCGATAGTGTCATCTGGATGGATAGGAAAGGTTTGTTCTCCTAGGATATCGCCTGTATCAACTCCCTGTGCAACTTGTATCACACTTAAAGTAAAGTGTTTTTCTCCTCGGATCAGTGCCCAGTTTAGAGGAGAGGAGCCTCTGTAGTTAGGTAGCTTACCAGCGTGTAGATTAAGGCAACCTTTTGATGGAATATGGATAAAATGTTTGTTGACAATTTGACTATAGCCCGCTAACACAATAACTTCTGGTTTTAATGCCTGTATTTGAGCTAAAAAAAAAGCTTCATTTATCTTATTGGGACAAAAAAAAGGCACAGAAAGTCGGTCTGCTTGCATTTTAAAAAGGGAAACGCCGCTACCTGGGTTGGTTAAGATACCTACCACAGTGTGTCCTGCCGCTTCTATTGCTTCCAGACACTTGAGCCCCCTATTTTTAGCCCCAGCCAACAAGATCTGCATAGAAATCTACTCAACCATGACAAGTTGGGGATTGTTTTGAATATGGCAAAACTGTTGATACCAGGCAATATAACGTGCGTAGCCTTCTTCAAGGGAAAAGTGGGGGTGATAGTGCATGAGGGTTTTAGCTTTTTCGACCGATAAAGTGCCTCGAATGGGCATAAAGGCCTCTCGTGCCTCGTGGATAATCCGCACATTAGGGAATGTTTTTTGTACCAACTGGGCCATATCCACGATAGATCGCCCTTCCCCACAAGTGATGTTAAAGATTTCATTACGCGCTTTGGGGTATTGGATGGCATTAACCACCCCTAAAGTGAGATCTTGAATGTAGGTAAAATCAAGCTTTTCGAGCCCTGCCCCATTGATGGTTAAATCTTTGCCTTCTAGGGCATTTTCCAAGAAAATTTGCCCCACTCGGCGACTGACGCATCGTTCGCCGTATAAGGCGGATGGTCGTATAATGGTATAATTTAACCCAAACACCTGGCCATAAGCGATGACTATCTTTTCTCCGGCAAATTTTAGGGCTCCATAAATGCCAATAGGGTTACAAGGCATGTCCTCCGTCATAGCTTCTTCTAGGAAATCACCATATACCATGCTGGAGGAAAAAAAGATAAAATGCATGTCTTTTTGCCCCCGCACCCCATCTAATGCATTTTCGAGGGTCCGTAAACTGTGATCGAACGTGCTGTAAGGGTCTTTGTTGGCCCGATTGGCGTGCGATACGGCGGCCAAATGTACCACCACTTGAGGCTGTATATCACTTAAAAGAGCACTCAGTGCATGATAATCGCGAGCGTCTTGCAAATGCAGGGGAATATCCGCATGGCGCAGTAAATCAAGTCGTTCTTTGATAATTTTAAGATATAGTTCACGATTCACTAAATCCGCGGCGGCATTTTCAAATGCATATAAGTTATTCACCTGAAGACTGTCAATAACAGTGACTACCGCACCCAACGATTTTAAATGCAAAGCAAGATTATGTCCAATAAAGCCAGCACCTCCAATGAGGGTGATTTTTAATCCTTTTATGTCTCTCACGCATATACTCCTATTAGGACTTCGCTGATGGCATTGGCAATGACATCCATGTCATTTTCAGTTAAATGGGGTCCCACCGGTAGCGCAATGCTGGCATTGCTCAAATAGGTGGCATGGGGATAAAGTGCTGGGTTAAACCCATATTTTTCACGATAATAGCGCAGGCTAGGCACAGGTTGTGGATAATAAATGCTGGTCCCGATGCCTTTTTCTTTTAAGGCCAACATTATCTCATTGCGACGAGGGGCCAAGATAGGAGGCAACACGGCTACCAAGCAATAATGACTGTTTTGACAATAGGGGCTGAGGGAGTCGATGACTTGCAGGGAGGTGTTGGTTAACAAAGCAGTTTTTAGGTGTGTGAAGTTGCGGCGGCGGGCGGCCAATATTCTGGGCAATTTATCTAGCTGACAAACTCCTATGGCGGCTTGCATTTCGCTCATGCGAGCATTCAAGCCCACGCCATCGACATCGTAAAACCCGGGGAGGTTACGTTCGGTGTGGGTGCGATCGACACTGAATGCACGAAAATGGGCGATGGCTTTGAGGGTTTGTTCACATTTTGAGACGATCATGCCACCTTCACCCGTGGTGATGTGTTTAACGGGGTAGAACGAGAAGCAGCCTACATCGCCGATGAGTCCTACGTGTTGGCCTTTGTAATAGGCGCCGACAGCTAGGGCACAATCTTCGATCACAGCCAACCCGTGGTGCTTGGCTAGGGCTAGAATAGGGTCTAAATCGACGGGGATCCCCACATAGTGGACCACAGAAATGGCTTTGGTACGGGGCGTCATGAGCGGTTCAATATAGGAAGCTTCTAGGTTTCCTGTTTGGGGATGACAATCGGCAAAAACAGGGGTAGCGCCCATAAGTTCAATAGCGTGTACGGTGGCAACGTGGGTTTGGGCGGGCACGATTACTTCATCGCCTGGGCCTAACTTAAAATAGTAAGAGGCCAGATGAAGCGCGGCCATACAGGAACTGGTGGTAGCGGCAAACCCACCCCCCATAAACGTTTGAAAATGTGCTTCGAATTGTTTCCCTTTGGGACCGTGCGTGAGAATGGGGCCATCGAGCACTTCTAGCACAGCTTGTTTTTCAGCATCGTCTATCCATGGGCGACCAAAGGGGATTTCTGTGGGCATGAGTTTTATCCTAATGAACTGCCTTTAATCGTACCATTAAATTCGGACTTCTGTCATCTGGTTGTGATGCTAACGCAGAGGGTAAGGTCCAGTTTAATACAGTCGGACTGGATACCAGCTTTCGCTGGTATGACAGGAAGGGGTCACCCCAGCGTAGAAGATAGGGTCCAGTTTAATACAATCGGACTGGATACCAGCTTTCGCTGGTATGACAGGAAGGGGTCACCCCAGCGTAGAAGATAGGGTCCAGTTTAATAC
>JAHFQG010000139.1 GCA_023266415.1 Francisellaceae bacterium
GGATCACAAACGCATTGGGATTATGTATTTTGTGACGAATATGATTTTTTTTGTTATTGCGGGAGTTTTTGCTTTGTTGATCCGTCTTGAACTGCTTGCACCTGGGCCTTTATTCTCACCCGACGTCTATAATAAATTTTTTACCTTTCACGGGGCGATTATGGTTTTTATGTTTATTATTCCTATTATTCCCGCCGCGCTTGGTAATTTTTTACTTCCTATCATGATTGGCGCCAAAGATGTGGCTTTTCCCCGCCTCAATTTATTGAGTTATTATATTTTTATAGGGGGGGCGTTTGTGGCATCGGCAGCTTTATTTACGGGAGGTGTGGATACAGGATGGACTTTTTATACCCCTTATAGCATTCGTACAGCAACCAGTGTGGTGTTGGTGACGTTGGGTGTTTTCATTATGGGTTTTTCGTCAATTTTAACGGGATTAAATTTTATTGTAACCATTCATAAACTTAGAGCACCGGGCATGACATTTCACCGTATGCCTCTTTTTGTGTGGGCTATTTATGCCACTGCAATCATTCAAGTGCTGGCCACGCCCGTCATTGGGATTACCACATTATTATTGGTGATGGAGCGAGTTTTGGGGATAGGCATTTTTGATCCAAAAATAGGAGGAGATCCGGTTTTGTTTCAGCACTTCTTTTGGTTTTATTCACATCCAGCTGTTTATATTATGATTCTTCCGGGAATGGGGATTGTGAGCGAAGTAATTACCGTTTTTTCGAGGAAGCATATTTTTGGATATAAAGCGATTGCGTATTCAAGTTTGGCCATTGCTTTCATCAGTTTTCTGGTGTGGGGACATCACATGTTTGTGAGCAGCCAATCACCCTTTGCCAATTTGCTTTTTTCGGTGCTGACGATGTTGGTAGCGGTGCCGACAGCGATTAAGATTTTCAATTGTACTGCAACGCTTTACAAAGGATCTATTTGGCTCCAAACGCCCATGCTGTATGTTTTGTCTTTTATATTTTTATTTACAATTGGAGGGTTAACCGGGCTCTTCTTGGCAGCTTTATCAGTGGACGTGCATCTTCACGATACTTACTTTGTGGTGGCTCATTTTCATTATGTAATGGTGGGAGGAACTGTGATGGGTCTGCTGGCTGGAATTCATTATTGGTGGCCCAAGCTATTTGGGAAACTTTATTCTGAATTGTGGGGGAAGGTCTCTTGCGTACTTATTTTTATTGGTTTTAATGTAACCTTCCTTCCTCAATTTGTTTTGGGTATTCAAGGTATGCCCCGTCGGTATCATGATTATCTTCCACAATATACCCATCTCAATGTCATCTCTACCGTTGGATCTTGGTTTATTGGAACAGGATTTTTAATTATGATCATTTATTTGATCTGGTCATTGTTCAAAGGAAAAACGGCTTCAAGTAATCCATGGGGAGCGAAAACGTTGGAATGGCAAATCGAATCACCCCCAACGACATATAATTTTCATAAGACGCCTGTCATCACGGAAGGCCCTTATGAGTATGGGATTAAATAATGTCAACACATCATGTGGCCCATCATTTTGAGTCTCAAGTTCAGGAATATGAATCTGCAAAGTTGGGGGTTTGGCTATTTCTCGTGACGGAGATCCTGTTGTTTGGAGGGCTTTTTGTAACCTACATCGTTTATCGAGCGCTCTATCCGGAAATGTTTCATGAAGCGAGTAAATATTTAAATAGGCCGATGGGTTCGTTGAACACGATTGTTCTTATTTGCAGCAGTTTTACCATGGCGATGGCGGTGCAAAAAACCAAAACTGAAGAAACCCAAAAGGCCATACGATATTTGGCGATTACATTGGTATGTGCGGTAACCTTTATGATCGTAAAATATTTTGAATACAGTCACAAAATTCATGAAGGTCTGTTGCCGGGGAGTCACTTTAATTTTGAAGCGATTCATCATGTAAAAGCACCACTCTTTTTTTCGCTTTATTTTATGATGACTGGGCTTCACGGTATTCACGTGCTTGCTGGAATGGGACTTATCCTCTGGGTGTTGGTTCGATCAAAATTGGGTCATTTTGATAAAACATATGTAGCCCCAGTCGAGCTTACTGGAATTTATTGGCATTTGGTTGATTTGATTTGGATCTATCTTTTTCCATTACTTTATTTAATTGGGTGAAAGGATTTAATATGTCATTACAGGGTGGAGAGCATACAAAAACATATCAGCGCGTCTGGGGAACGTTACTCGTATTGACGCTTATTACAGTGGCTATTTCTTATGTACCCTTTGGGGTTTTTAATATCGCGGTGGCTATGTTTATTGCAAGTGTTAAGGGGATATTGGTTTGTTTGTATTTCATGCATTTGCGCTATGATAATCGCGTCAACCAAGTTGTTTTTGTTTCTGCATTTTTCTTTTTAATTATATTTGTGGGATTAACTTTAAGTGATGTTTTATTTCGTCACATGTAAAGCCTTAGTTATGGGTTGATACTTCGTTTTCGCTTCCTTATAGGCACAGAACACATGAAATTTGCTGTTAAACTTAATATTATTTTGGCTTTTCTTCTCATTGTGTGGGGAGGAATGGTTCGTAATATGCACGCCGGCCTAGCCTGTCCAGACTGGCCTTTGTGTCATGGACAAATTATTCCCCCTTTTGAACTTTTAATTTTGATTGAGTGGGGGCATCGGTTATTAGCAGCATCGGTAGGGACACTGACCTTTGGTATTTTATTAGGGAGCTTATTTCAGCCCATCTATAGAGAAATCATAGGGTTTCAGGCCGTATGGGCGGTTGTCCTGGTCATCACACAGGCTTTGTTAGGTGCATTGACCGTTAAAGGATTGCTGAGTCCAAAATGGGTCGCATTGCATCTGGCCGTCGGTCTGTTTTATTTTTCCGTTTTATTGTGGATGCATCTTGGACTTAGCAAAAATAAATCCGAGATTTATAGATCTTTATCTTTAGGATGGAAACGAAGTTTGATAGGGCTCACCTTGTTGGTTTATGTTCAAACTGTTCTTGGGGGGTGGGTCGCAGCCAGTGGGGCGGGTCTCGCCTGTCCCGATTTTCCGATGTGTAATGGAGCATGGATTCCACCGCTAGAGGGGTTGAAGGCCATTCATTTTTTCCATCGGTTTTTGGCGTTGTCTATTTTTTTGTATGG
>JAHFQG010000042.1 GCA_023266415.1 Francisellaceae bacterium
GATTCAGCACGTTGTGTTCGCCGGAAACGACCACAGTATCTTCTTCTGGTTCAAGGGGTTGAAAAGCTTGGGCGGCCATATCCACGGCCGTTTTCAAAATGCGATCAACCTTTTGCTTATCGGCCTCTAAGGTGGCCAACAATTCTGCACGGGCAGACATCAAATCGTGTCCAACAAAATGTTGATTTAAAAACTGAGCGGCTTGTTGCAATTCGGACAACGAGTGGGTTTTATGGGTAAAGATAATACGATTTTGGACATCTCGTTCATTCACCACCAGCACGGCCAAAACTTGGTTGCCGCCCAGGGGTAAGAATTCGATATATTTCAAAATAAGTTTGTCTCTTTTTGGTACGGTGACCACCCCAGCCCAATGGGTTAAGCGAGAGAGCAATTCGGAAGCTGATTTAACCAAAGCCGCGGTGGTTTTACCCGCATGCAGAGATTGTTCGGCGTTGACGCGACAAGATTCCTGAGGTTGTGTGGGGCTAATGAGGTAATCAACAAAATAGCGCAATCCGGCGGCGGTTGGTACTCGCCCTGCAGAACGATGGGGGGCGGCAATGAGGCCTTGGTTTTCTAATTCGGCCATCACATGACGGACGGTGGCAGAGCTCACTTGTATTCCGGGCATATCTGCCAATATTTTTGAGCCCACAGGTTCACCATACTGTATGTAGTATTCGGTTAAATGCTTTAATATAAGAGAAGCACGTGGGGATGACATAAAGCGCTCATTCAGGTCAATTGTGGGCTATTCTAGCACTCTCCCAGCGAGAATGCTAAAATCATAAAGGAAGAAGGCGATATTCATGACACAAAAAACACAATTTAAGAAAGTTGGCTTAATTAGTAAACCTAATTCGCCCGATCTCCTTGGAACTTTATCTTCTCTCATCAATCTATTGCAACGTCATCATATTCACTTAACGGTATCCGATGATTGTCCTTCAGAGCTCTTAGCCACATCTATTCAGGTAGTCCCCAGAACACATATTGCTTTAGGGGTTGAATTGGTAATTGTGGTAGGGGGGGATGGTAGCCTATTAAACACAGTACGGGCCATTATGAACCACAACCCTGAGGTACCCATTTTGGGGGTTAACCGGGGACATTTAGGTTTTTTAACCGATATCAGCCCCTCAGATATAGAAACCCAAATTCCCGCCATTTTACAAGGACATTATCAAGAAGAGGTTCGCACATTATTACAGGGAGACATCATACGACACCAAAAGCCAATCCATCAGGGTATGGCTTTAAATGATATTGTTTTGTACTCCACAAATATCGCCAAAATGATTGAATTTGAAGTATTGATTAATCAACAATTTGTATACCAGCAACGATCAGATGGGCTGATTGTCGCCACAGCCACTGGCTCAACGGCTTATGCCTTATCAGCTGGCGGACCTATCATGCACCCCAATTTAAATGCATGGTTGTTGGTACCCATGCACCCACATACCCTCACCAATCGGCCTATTGTAGTGGATGATAAAAGTCATATTATATTAAAAATAACTGAAAATAATAATCACTTACCCAAAGTGAGCTTTGATGGTCAAATCCACTTTGACACCCAAGCCCTGGATGAAATCCATATTACCCAGTTCCCTAAAAAGCTACGACTCATCCATCCAACTAACTATGACTATTATGCGATGTTAAGAGGAAAGCTGGGGTGGAACAATTAACGCTGGCAATCCCGGCAAATCCCATACAACGATAAATTGTGATCAATCATATTAAACCCGTGAGCGGTAGCGATTTCTCGCTGACGATGCTCAATGGCTTCGTCCACAAACTCTTCTATTCGGCCACAATGGGTACAGATTAAATGGTCATGATGTTCTTCTGGGTTCAGTTCAAACACCGCATGCCCTTCCGAAAAAGTATGTCGAATAACTAACTCAGCTGCTTCAAATTGAGTTAATACACGGTATACCGTGGCCAATCCAATCTCTTCCCCTTGAGCTTTCAATGAACGATAAATATCCTCTGCACTGGCATGTCGATGGGGAGCTTGTTCGAGCAAATGTAAAATCTTCACCCGTGGTAGGGTGACTTTTAGTCCAGCTTTTTTTAAATCTGGGCTGTTGTGTTTGTTGGTTGGCATACTTTATCCTGGTACAAAAACAAAAATAACTATCGCCCCAACAAAAATTGGGATCTAGCCTTATTGTCACTCCAATAGAGGCTGGGGTCCAGTTTTTCTGTCAGCCCTTTTGATCTTCTTTGTCACCCCAGCGAAGGCTGGGGTCAGGCTAGCATCCAGTTCCGTCGTTGTCATGCCAGCGCAGGCTGGCATCCAGTTCCGTCGTTGTCATGCCAGCGCAGGCTGGCATCCAGTCCCGTCGTTGTCATGCCAGCGCAGGCTGGCATCCAGTTTCCCGTAGTATATATTTTGTTAAGTCATCCCAAGCGTAGCCCGTCATCCCGAGCGTAGCGAGGGATCTCCTTCTATGCCACTCTTAGGAGATCCCTCACAATGTTCGGGATGACGTGGAAACATGGCCATTCATGCAACAAGGCCACCCAAAAGTACACCGTGATTTAAGGGTATACTTTTCTTCGTTTGATAGTTTCTTCCTCAACTTCTTCTAATGAACGATTTTTTTCTTGGGGGGATGCAGGAGGTGGCTGAAAGGCCATTGGAGGGGCAGAGGTTAAAACAAGTTCGTTCAGAGGGTCATGGGTGTTTTGCTCATCATTCATAAATTGAGTGATGGCATCTATTCCAACAAACAAGTTGCCACCCAAAATTTCTTCTTTATAACGCATCAGGTCTAAACGATCTAAGGCATAATCCACATCGGCGCCTTTAGCCACAAACCGACAAACCACGTTTTGCATGGCTGGCAGTTTCGCATTGGTAGAAATACTGTCCTCAGAAAAATTTACCCTAATGTTATCCAAATAAAGTTCTAGAGGAGATTGATGGGCACTGTTTATGACATTAACATCCGCCTCTTTATCTATTAAAGCCAAAACAGTTTCGGCACGCCCCATATAAGAGGCAATATGTAAAGCAGTGCTTTCATTTTCGTTTTTGTCGTTAACCAATGCCCTTTTCTCTATTAACGCCAAAACAATTTCGGTATGTCCATAGTAAGCGGCCACATGTAAAGCGGTTTCCCCCTGTTCGTTTTTGATATTAACCTCTGCCCCTTTCTCTATTAACGCCAAAACAATTTCGGCCTGTCTATGTTGGGCGGCAAAATGTAAAGCGGTTCCCCCCTGGTTGTTTTTGGTATTAACCTCTGCCCCTTTCTCTATTAACGCCAAAACGGTTTTAATATGTCCGTCTATAGCGGCATAATATAAAGCGGTTTCTCCATGGTTCTCTTTGGCATCAACCTCTGCCCCTTTCTCTATTAACGCCAAAATGGTCTCAGTATGTCCATATCGAGCGGCATCATGTAAAGCGGTCTCTTCCCGTGTGTTTTTGATATTAACCCCTGCCCCTTTCTCTATTAATGCCAAAACGGTTTTAGTATGTCCATGTTTAGAGGCCAAATGTAAAGCGGTTTTCCCCCATGCATTTTTGATATTAACCTCTGCCCCTTTCTCTATTGGCGCCAAAAAAATTTCGGTATGTCCATATTGGGCGGCCAAATGTAAGATGGTGTCCCTTCCTACGTTTTTGAAATTAATATCTGCCCATTTCTCTATTAGCGCCAAAACAATTTCGGTATGTCCATATTGGGCGGCCAAATGTAAGGTGGTGTCCCTTCCTACGTTTTTGGAATTAATATCTGCCCCTTTCTCCATTAACGCTAAAACAATTTCGATATGTCCATATTGGGCGGCCAAATGTAAAGCAGTTTCTCTCTGGTTGTTTTTGGTATTAACCTCTGCCCCTTTCTCTATTAACGCCAAAACAATTTCATTATGTCCATATTGAGCGGCCAAATGTAAAGCGGTTTCTCCCAGGTTATTTTTGGCATTAACCTCTGCCCCAGTCTCCAGTAAGGCACGAACCTGTGTTATATCTCCGACTTTAGCGGCTTCAATTAAAGGGATTGTTGTTGGCATAAGAGAACCTCCAGTGATTTTGAATGTCAGGGAGGGCATTGTACCTCATTTTTATCGTTAGTGCACTAACATATAACAGACAGTAGCTGTTTTTTTGTACAGCCTTTTGTTGTTCGGGTCATGACAACGACGGAACTGGACTCGTTTCCCCAGAAACGATTTACAGAATACCCCAAAAGTACACTGTAATTTAAGGGTATATTTTTCTTCGTTTGATAGTTTTTTCCTTAACTTCTAATGAATGCTTTTTTTCTTGGGGGGATGCAGGAGGTGGCTGAAAGGCCATTGGAGGGGTGCTCTTTAAAAGAGCCTTACCCAATTGGCTTTGTTTGAGATTAAAAAATGTTTCTAAGTAGTTAACGCCATCTTCGTCTGGGGTATTTTGTATGGGGCAGCGTGTGGCCAACACGGCATAGTCTGCTCGCATTTGAGCTTCCAATGCCTCTCGGGCTATTTCTCTTCGTTCAACCATTTGAATTTGTTGGGTATAATAATCACTCATCAGGCTCCAAGCCAATCTGGGTGTAGCAGAGTTAAGCGTTTTAGCCCAACCTTCAAGTTGCTCAACTTGTTCCTCATTGGGTGATCGAAGGGATCCTACTCCTTTTTCTTGAATAAAAGCTCGGTACTTTTCTCGAGTCCAGCGGAGTCTTTGTTCAAATTCACGTAGTTCATCTTCTGACAAAATTTCCTCTTTTTCTCCAAAATAACGAACTTGTGTCTGTCCGTGGGTTTTATAAAGTTCGTGATTGTGTCGAAGGGTATCTATAAAGGTTTTATAAGCGCTATCATCGGATAAAATGACTTCTCTAAGAGACCAGTTAAAAGCAGTCGTAGAGTCTAATAGGTCCAAGAGTATACCTCGGCTTACTGCCATTCTTTCGGTGAGTAATTCATGCACATAAATCCCTGGAATGCCTAGGAAACGACACAAAGCCACCATCGGGTGAAACAACCCCCCTTCCGTACAATTACCGGCCTTTAGTATTTCACGCACAAAGGCGATTTCTGCCTCTTGGATGTCTTTTTCGACTGTATTTATCGTGCGATATCGATGCTGGCTATCGTGTAAAGCCACCCACAATAAGTGAGCGGATTGATGAATTTTAGATTGATTTGCGATATCAAGATGATGTAAAAACTGTTTAACGATACTTATAAGAGCTTTTAAACGAAGTTTTTGATTATCCTTTTTCAAGAGGCCAATTAACTTTTGTTCTTGCAAGGTGAGATTCTTTTGTTTGGCAAGCTGAAGAGAGAGCTTTTTGACAAAGTCGTTTGACTCACATAGTTCTTTTGCCTTTCCAAGAATAGATGCCTCTATCGTCTGCCTATTTAAAGAAGAACCATATCGGGCACGAAGTACCTGCATAGAGGCTTTTATGGTTTTTGTAACGAGAGGATCATGGGTGTTTTGCTTATCATTCATAAATCGAGTGATGGCGTCCATTCCAGCGAATAAGTTGCCATTCAAAATTTTTTCTTTATGGTGCATCAGGCCTAAACGATCTAAGGCATAATCCACATCTGCGCCTTTAGCCACAAACTGATTAACCACGTTCTGCATGGCCTTTAACAGATCTCCCTCAGGAATAGTGTCTTCAGAAAATATTGTTCGTATTTTTTTCAAATAACATTCTAAAGGGGATTGCTTGTAGATGTCCATAATTTTAACATCCGCCCCTTTCTCCATGAACAGCAAAATGGTTTCGGTATGTCCAGAATAAGATGCCCAAAGTAAGGCAGTTATCCCACTACGATTTTTGGTATCAATTTCTGCCTCGTTCTCTATCAACATAGAAGCGGTTTCAGTGCGTCCATAGATAGCAGCTTGATGTAAAGGAGTACAGCTATTATTATCTGTGGCATTCACTTTTGCTTTGTTTTTTATTAACTCTAAAGCAGTGGCGGTATGTCCCCTTCGAGAGGCCCAATGTAAGGCAGTTTCTCCCCATTTATTTTTAGCATCAATATCTGCTCCTTTTCCTATTAACACTAAAACGATTTCGGTGTGTCCCCCATGAGAGGCAATATGTAAGGCAGTGTTTTCCTCTTTGTCTTTGGCATTAACCTCTCCCCCCAATTTTAATAAAGTAAGGACTTCGGTCAAATTTCCAGTTTTAACGGCTTCAATTAAAGAAATGGGCATAGAGGAGTATACCTTTATTCGGATTTAAACATGAGGAATATGAGCCGTTAGGCAAGCTACTTCAACCGGAGAACAACGGGCTTCTTTCGCCTCTGAAAGCAGCCGCTCTGTGGTTTGATAAATTTGCTTAATGTGTAGATGCACCTTTTTAAGGGGAGAACGAAAATATTGTGCTGCCACTTGAATAATCCCCCCAGCGTTGACAACATAATCAGGGGGATAGGTGATCCCTCTCTGAAACAACCCCTGGCTATGTATATGTTCCTCTTGCAACGGATTATTAGCGCCACTGATGATTAATGGGGCTTGTATATGGGGAATAGTACCATCATGAATACCGCCCCCTAAGGCACAAGGCGCCAAGATATCACAAGGCTCTGACCAAAAATCACCCCTAATAGCCGTCGCTTGGTAGGCTTCTAAGGCCAGTTTAACCCGATCTGGATGGTGATCACACACACGTAACCGAGCGCCCTCTTGATAACACAAATGGGCAAGACGCATACCCACAGCGCCCAACCCTTGAATGGCGATGGTTTTACCGATCATAGAAGAGCTACCAAACAAACAATAACAGGAGGCTTTCATAGCCTCCAATAGGCCTAAAGCTGTAAAAGGGGCTGGATTTGGATGAGGGTGTTGGTGCGTACAGGTAACAAATGGCGTTTGGGTAGCGATAGCATCCATATCTGGGATATCCGTTCCTGAATCCAGTGCCGTAATATATTGGCCCTTTAAGGTGTGAATAAAAGCCCCCGCTTGTTGGAAGAAAGCTGTGCGATCATAGGTTTGAGAGGGTTTCAGTATCACCATTTTCCCTCCCCCCAAAGGCAAATTGGCTAAAGCCGATTTGAGGGTCATACCCCCTGCCAATCGTTTTGCATCTGTTATCGCTTCTTCCAAAGAAGCATATTCTTGAAAGCGACAACCACCCAAAGCAGGCCCTCGGGCCGTGTTGTCAATGGCAATAATGGCTTGAAAGGAGGTAAGGGGATCTTGTTTTACATAAACTAACATGGTGGAATTTGATACCCTATTTGCACTTTTTTAAAGTTATCATGGTAGACGGCTTACAAATACGGGAATGCTAGCAGAATGGGTGTTCTTTTGCAATGAATTAGTTATTTTTATAACTTCTATTGCATGCGTTTTAACTGTTGTTTTTCTTTACGCCAGTCTTTTTCTTTTTGGGCATGACGTTTATCGTAGTCTTTTTTGCCGACAGCCAAGGCAAACAAAAGTTTCAAGGTGTTATTTTTCCAATACAGCTTTAGAGGAACCAGGGTATAGCCTTTACGTTGAACCAAACCTGTTAATTTAACCAGTTCTTTTTTATGTAAGAGCAATTTTCGAGTACGAATGGGGTCGGGTTTGATATGGGTAGATGCTGTGTTTAACGGGGTTATTTGGGCGCCTAACAACCAGGCTTCTCCTTCTTTAAGGAGGACATAACTTTGGGTAATTTGCCCTTTACCTGCTCGCAAGCTTTTGACTTCCCAGCCTTCTAAAACCAGCCCGGCTTCAAATTGTTCTTCTAAATGATAATCGAATGAAGCCCGTCGATTCACGGCCACAGGGTGGTGGAGTTTTGAGGTGGTTTTTTTCATAATATGGGGTATTATAGGCCTTTTAGAGGGGAAGGCAAGTTTTATGACCACGACTTTACATGAGACTATCACAGTGCCCTATACGCCTGCTCAAATGTTTGCCTTGATCAATCAAGTGGAAGCTTATCCGGACTTTGTCCCTTATTGTAAAAAGGTGTTTATTCAAGAACATTCTTCTCAAAAAAAAGTCGTTTCTCTTACCTTGGGAAAAGGCTGGGCAGAGCATACGTTTACCACTGAAAATCAATTAATACATCCCCATATTATTACTATGCGTTTGGTAGAAGGGCCTTTTTCTACTTTCGAAGGTCAATGGACTTTCCAAGAAACGGCGCCCAACCGGTGTCAATTAACCTTAAATTTGGTATTCTCGTTCCATCGATTGGGGACTAAACTGATTATTCAACCTTTGTTAGAAAAAGTGATACGCGATATGATGGGAATTTTAGAAAAACGAGCTCACGAAATATATACCTTGCAAAAATAAGAAATACATAGATGAATGTCGTTGAAATTGTATTGGCCACTTCTGACAAGCAAATAAGCCAAATGGTGGTTTTAGAAAAAGTCACTTCGGTGCGTGAGGTGATTGAACGGTCTAAGTTAGACGTATTACCCAATGATGGCTTAGTGGGTGTGTGGGGTAAAATTGTCCCACTCGATTTTCAGTTGCAAGGGGGTGAGCGGGTAGAAATTTATCGACCTACCCGTATTAATCCCAGGGAGGTTAGGCGCTTAAAAGCCATTAAGAAGCATGTGGGGCCATCTGGCCAGAAATCTTAGTAAGCTTTCCATCTTTGTCGAAAAATAATGCAATGTGTGTTTGAGTGGTGATCCCTGTATGGTTGATAAGTCGATAGAGATAATCCCAGCGTTCTGCATGGAATGGGTCTAGAATGAGTGGCGTGCCTAAAAGGTTAGCCACCTCTGTTTGGGTCATACCGGGTTGTAGGTGATTGATTTGCTCTTGATTAAATAAGTTGCCTTGGGGGACATCGTATCGAAAAGCCAGTTTATCGAGGGTATTGGCGCAACCAGTGGTTAATATCAGTAACAAAATGGCCCAATGACGCATATAAAATCCTTATGAAGGGAAAACCTCTCTTTGAAGGGATTGTAGAGCAAAATAGACGAGAGTTCTAGTTGTACCTTCTACGAGTCTTTAGTCCCAGCCTTCACTGGGGCTAAAGGCTCACGCGGGGTAACCACCCCTCCATGTCATGCCAGCGTAGACTGGCATCCAGTCAGAGTATCCGTCTTCTGGACCCCAGCCTTCGCTGGGGTGACAAATAAGACGCTGGGGTGACAAATAAGACGCTG
>JAHFQG010000140.1 GCA_023266415.1 Francisellaceae bacterium
TATCTGACTTTACAATTATTAGAATTGGGGAAACCACTTGTAGTGCTGCTCACCATGATGGATAGCTTAAAAAAACAAGGTAAAACCATCAATGTTGTCCAATTATCAGAACGGTTGGGTTGTCCCGTTATTCCTGTCAACAGACATCATATTTTAGAATTCAAAAAGACCCTCTTAGCCCATACCCCCAACCCACAAAGCCGATCGCTTTATCCGGTTAAAGTAGAAGCGTCTCTCACCGCTCTCACAGAAGCCGTGAAACAGGCAGGTTGTGCTTATGTGCCTCGAGTATCCTTGCTGGGCATGGCATTCCATTATTTAGGGTTAGAATGGCAAAAAAATCTCACGTTACCGGGGGTGTTACAAGTGGCTCTGGCCAACACCGAACAGTGCTTACAACAAGAAACGGGGTATACCGTGGACGTGGCTCTGGCCCATTACCGATTTTTGGCCATAGAACACCATTTGGAAGGCATCCTACAACAAGGAATGGGGGAGGCCCAATCCCCTTCATGGACCGCCTGGATTGACTCTGTTTTACTGAATCGATTTTTAGGCTTCCCGCTGTTTCTAACCATCATGTATGGAATGTTTGTATTTGCCATCCAAGTCGGAGGGGCACTGGAAAGCTGGGTTGAGGCGCTGACCCACGGGGTTTTAGGAGGGATCCGAGACTACCTGCTAGCAAACGCTGTGGCACCATTGTCCATTGCGCTCATGGTGGATGGCTTTGGAGTAGGGGTAAGCACTCTGTTAGCCTTTATTCCTGTGTTGGGTGCCATGTTTTTGGTCCTCAGTGTGTTAGAAGACTGTGGGTATATGGCCAGAGCTGCTTTTGTGGTCGATAAGCTTATGCAAAAGTTGGGGTTACCCGGTAAATCGTTCGTACCGATGATCATCGGATTTGGGTGCAACGTACCTGCCATCATGGCAGCTCGTACGTTAGAGCGTGAGCGAGACCGCATTCTGACCATTATGATGAGTCCTTTTATGTCGTGCAGTGCCCGATTGGCTATTTATACCTTGTTTGTCGCCGCTTTTTTCCCCAAAAATGGTCAAAACATTGTCTTTTTGCTGTATCTCATTGGGATTGTTGTGTCGATTATCACCGGATGGCTGCTCAGAAAAACCATTTTAACAGGAGAAGCTTCCCCGCTTATTATGGAGTTGCCCACGTATCAGTTGCCCACCTGGAATACCGTCGGGCGGCATACACTGCATAAGTTAAATCGTTTTTTAAAGAACGCTGCCCACTGGATTATCCCTGTATGTATGGTGCTTAGCGTGCTCAATACCGTCACATTCTCGTCTGATGAGACTATTCTGGCCCACGTTGGCAAAACCATCACCCCCCTATTAAAACCCATGGGCATTGAAGAGCACAATTGGCCTGCTGCTGTTGGATTGTTGTCAGGAGTGATGGCCAAAGAAGTGGTGGTAGGCACGTTAAACACCTTGTATGCGCAAGAAATGGCGTCTGCCCACACAAACGAAACAACCGCCCTGGGCGTCATGTCCAGCCATTTTTCCGGTCAAAGTGGGGCTTTTGCTTATTTGTTATTTGTCTTGCTATATTTTCCTTGCGTGTCGGCCACCAGTGCTATTGCCAAAGAAATTAACGGGCGTTGGAGCTTTTTTTCAGGCGTGTGGGCGACTGGGTTGGCTTATGCGTTATCGGTGATATTTTATCAGGCAACCCACTTAACAGAGCAAGGCTGGTGGGCCGTTATGTGGATTGTGAGTATGATGATAAGTTTGGGGATGGGATTTTATTTGATTTGTCAGTTAGTTCAGAAACAACCTAAGCTTATCCCAACCAAAGTCACTTTATTCCCCTGAACCGTCTTTGCTCCCCACCGTAGGGGCGAGGCATGCATGCAGACCCCGCATACGGGACTGGATGCCAGCTTCCTTTGCTCCTCACCGTAGGGGCGAGGCGTGCCTCGCCCGTTCCAGTCATCAGGTTACGCAGCCATTTCCTTCAACCCTTTTAGAGGTAGAATTTTCACTTTACGAGAAGCAGGTTTTGCCTTGAAAATAGTTGGTTCACCGGTGAATGGGTTGATGCCTTTCCGGGATTTTGTAGCAGGTTTCTTCACAATTTTCATTTTAAACAGGCCTGGCCAAGAAAATATAGCAGGACCGCCTTTCCCCAAATGGGCCCCAATTACCTTGGAGACTGTTGCCAACACATTGCCAGCATCTTTACGGCTGATGCCAGTATGTTCGGATAGGGTAGAAATGAATTGGGACTTCGTGAAGGGCTTGTTGCCAACGGAAACATTCCGAGGAGGGGCCGCTTTGGCGACAGCGCGTTTAGCACCCTTTTTTGCTCCAGATTTTTTGGCGGACTTTTTAGTCGGTTTGGCGGACTTACGAACGGATTTCTTAGCCTTTTTGCGGGCAGCCATAGTTACTCTCCTTGTTGTGCATCGAAGAAATGCCATTAAAATAATAGCATATAGGACACGATAGGGGCTCTCAAAAGGCTTGTCAAGAGACTTTCGCCTATTTTGATTCAAAAAACCCAGTCTTAAAGAGAAATTCTAGAGGGTGCAATACCTGATTTGCAGGATGGCGGGCTCGGAACAGCGCTTGTAAATGAGTTTGACAGCCAATATTACTGGATAAAATACAGGAAATTGTCGTAGGGATTGCCTGTAACAGCGTATTGCCCAAGGCATCCGCTTGTATGGGCTGGGTTAGCATTTGGACCCCTGCTGCCCCACAGCATGTTTTGGGTAAAATATGGTATGAAATATGATGTTTTTTTAAAAAATCCTCAAAAATATCAGTCTTTTTTTGTGTGCAAGGGATATGCCAGGCAAACTTAGGAAGCGGAGCGCGAGGCGTGGAAAGTGGTATATGGGTGAGAAAAAAATCGGTCAGAGATTGCGTTTTGGGGAAAATTGCGTGCAAATCGCGTTCACATCCTGTTGCCAGTGTGAGAAGCGGCAGATGGGCAAAAGGTGCGCCAGTGGCGTGTAAAGTTTTTTGGCATAGACTGGCTTCTTTTGTGTGCCCTGAATGCGCAAACAAAGCCCCACAACACCCTTGTGCTTCAGGTACATAGACGCCATAACCTGCTTTTTGTAAGAGCCGAATGCTTTTTTTTAGGAGGGGTGTGTAAGCCATTCGCG
>JAHFQG010000043.1 GCA_023266415.1 Francisellaceae bacterium
CCAGCTTCCACCGCCGCTTCCGCTACTTGGGTAAAATCTACATGAGCAGTGATGTCTTGGATCCCCACATATTGAAAAGGATTCGTATGCGCATGATGCTTATAGTGACACATAAGCGTCCCTCGATTGCGCTCAGGATGGTAAAATTCTCGCCGAGAAAATCCATAATCTATCAGAAGAACAGCCCCCGATAAAAGGCTTTCCCCCACACTTTTCAGCCAAGGCTGAATCCACGGATTAAATTCAGACTGATACCCTACCTCAAAAGGCTCTGGCAATGTTTCTTCTATCGCTTTCAACTCTTTTTCTAACCAGAATGGCGCACTGTCCCAAACCGATTGCCACCCCCCATCTTGCCATATCACGCGTTCTGCTAAAAAACCATCGGACGCCACACAAAACCGATGAACCGGCATCGCATCCAACACTTCATTCGCTATAATTACCCCTACAAACACCTCGGGTAAAGTGGATACCCAAATCACCTTATGTGCCCATTCTGGCACCATTTTTTGCAGCGTTTTCTGCTGTTCTTGGATCAAAAAAGAGCTTACTTCTAATATACAATACTGCTCAATATCTGCCCCTATCACACTCAATATATCAGCACACAAATGTCCTTGACCAGCCCCAAATTCTAATACGTTTTTTTGAGTCAGTTGAGACAATAAAAATTGAATTTCTTTAGAAATCGTTTGTCCAAATACAGCAGATACCAGAGGCGCCGTGGTAAAATCCCCCGCTGCCCCAAATTTGGGACGCGTATTCCGATAATACCCATCCGCCGGCTCATACAACGCATCTGTCATAAAATCAAAAAACCAATAGGGCACCTTTGCAGATCGCCGCATTTTATCGGTTAATCGCACCACAATCCTTTCTTCCGCCACAGAAGGTATTGGTAAACTCATTCTCGCACCAAATAAACACTCACGTCCTTCACTTTTAATAAAGCACCTGGTTTGTGTACCACCACCTCTACCCGAGACAAAGCATAGGTCTTTAATAACATGCCCGCAATATCTTCCGCCAACGCTTCTACCAACAACCGCGCTTTGGCTGCCCCACAAGCACGAATTTGAAACGTGACATCCTCATAATCCACCGATTGCAATAAATCATCCGCCATGGCAGCTGCTTGCAAAGACTTCCATAAGGTGACATCTACGAATACAGTTTGTTTTATGACTTTTTCCCACGCATACACCCCTAACGTGGTTTCTACGGCTATGCCTTGTAAAACTATTTTGTCCACGAGTTGATCTTCTCCTTGGAAGGTTATAATGTTACCCCTGTTCACAGGCTAACGGGCAAAGCACGCCTCGACAAGGCTGGCATGACAATACCAGGAGTCTTCCCATGATGCTACTCATCGGCATGCTACTTGCCTACTTCCTAGGCTCCATTTCCAGCGCCATTTTGGTCTGCCGCGCGTTCCAATACCCTGATCCCCGCCAAGAGGGCTCTAAAAACCCAGGCGCAACCAATGTCTTACGCCTGACAAGAAGTAAAAAAGCTGCCCTGCTTACTCTGGCCGGAGATGCAGCCAAAGGCTTTCTCCCCGTGGGAATTATGCTGGCCTGGGGCGCCGATACCCCCACAGCCACTTGGGTATTGCTGGCCGCCTTTTTAGGCCACTTGTTCCCTTGCTTTTTTGGCTTTGTGGGTGGAAAAGGAGTCGCCACTGCATTGGGCGGGCTCACCGCCCTGTCTTTACCTCTAGGCGGGTTGGTTATTCTTACCTGGGGCATCACATTTCTATGCTTCCGAATTTCTGCCCTTTCTGCCCTAAGCGCCTTCGTAGGGCTACCCCTATATGCTTATCTCGTGTTTCATGCCCTGGCTCCCAGTGTACCCCTATTCATTTTGTCAGTTTTGCTCATCTTAAGACATAAAGAAAATATTCAACGCTTGTTATCCGGTATCAAATAACGGTAAGGGCCAGCGAGGATATACTTCTACCGATAAATCTTGATGCTGCCCCGCTAACAATGCCTCTGCCCCCGCCACCGCAATCATCGCCGCATTATCTGTACAAAATGGTAATTCGGGAAAAAACATTTCCCACCCTTTTTCTTGCCCCAAAGACATAAAAGCCGCTCGCAACCGAGTGTTTGCACTCACCCCTCCTGCCACCACCAACCGGGTGAGCCCCGTTTTTTCTAATGCCCAACGGGATTTAATCACCAAAATATCCACCGCCGCTGTTTCAAACGCCAAGGCAACATCAGCCGCATCTTGTGCCGTTTGAGAAGACGCTTGCCAAATTTTAAATGCATGGGTTTTAAGACCACTGAAACTAAAATCCAATCCTCGTTTTTTCAACAAAGGACGTGGGAACACCCACCGCCCTGGCTGACCTCGCAGGGCTAAATCGGCCAACGCCTTGCCCCCCGGATAAGGCAACCCCAAAACACGCGCGGTTTTATCAAACGCTTCTCCCACCGCATCATCTTGGGTCTCGCCCAAAAAATCATAATGGCCCACGGCCGCTACTTGCATCAGCAATGTATGCCCCCCAGACACCAATAGCGCCACAAATGGAAAAGTGGGTTGAGGGGTACTGAGCATGGGAGCCAATAAATGCCCCTCTAAATGGTGAACGGGAACAGCCGGAATGTTCAAGCTATAAGCTAACGAGCGGCCAATACAAGCCCCCACCAGCAAAGCCCCCGCCAACCCAGGCCCCGCAGTATAAGCAATACCCTCCAAATCAGACAAAGTAAGGTTGGCCTCCACCAAGGCTTGCTGTATCAAAGGCAACGCTCTTTGAAGGTGATCTCGCGAGGCCAGCTCTGGCACCACTCCCCCATAAGGCGCATGCATCGCGATTTGACTGTATAAACAATTGGCCAACAACCCCTTCCCTGTGTCAAAAATGGCCACCCCCGTTTCATCACAAGAGCTTTCTATAGCAAGTACACGCATTTATTTGATCTCAGTAAAATTCATTTTCGTAAAAATACACAAGTACATCTGATTAAGTAGGAGTGCTCTCTGGGTCTGGCTCCAGACACGCCGTGAAGCCATCCCTGGCGGCTCCGACCGCCGCATCCCTGCGGCGACGGGTCTTGCACCAGACCCAGAGAGCACTCCTGCTCGATCAAATAAGTTTTGTATTTTGCATTTTCTTGATAAAGGTTTACAATAGCCCTCTTGGTATTTATCGATATTTTGTAATTTAAATGACTTAGTTTTTAGGGAGATCCAATGCCTGGGGTTCGAGTAAAAGATAACGAAAGCTTTGATTCCGCTATGCGCCGATTCAAACGTATGATCGAAAAGTGTGGCGTTTTACCTGCCATGCGTAAACAAGAATTCTTCGAAAAACCTTCCCAAATGCGCAAACGAGCTAAGGCCGCTGCCGTGAAGCGTTTTCGTAAAAAACAACAACGCGATGACGCCCGCATTGAACCTGGTTTCGCCAGTGGTGGAAATGTGCATCAACAACGTGAACGCACGCCTACTTAATGCTTATTAGGGGGTTTTATGTCCGCTATTAAAGCCAATTTAACAGAAGCCATGAAAGATGCCATGCGCCGTCAAGAAAAAGACCGCTTAGGTACCATACGTCTTATGTTGTCCGAGTGTAAACGCATCGAAGTAGACGAACGCATCGAACTCGACGACGCCCGCGTGCTTTCTATTTTAGATAAAATGCTCAAGCAGCGCCGCGATTCTATTCAACAATTTGAAGCCGGCCATCGCCAAGATTTGGCCGACAAAGAAAAAGCGGAAATGCGCATCATTCAATCTTTTATGCCTGCTGCTTTATCAGAATCGGAAATCAAGGAAGCCATCACTCAAGCCATACAGGCCCTTCAAGCCAGAGGTGTCCAAGACATGGGCAAAGTTATGGCACAGCTCAAACCCACCCTTCAAGGTAGGGCCGATATGGGCAAAGTCGGTGCTTTGGTGAAAGAACTCCTGGTATCGTAGGAGCTAGGCTGGAGCCTCGCCCGCAGGCAACACCCCCAAAAATTCAGCTGCGAAGTAATCACAGCAGATGATTTTTTGGGTAGGCGCCCAGGCTCGAGTCACCGGAATGTACATAAAGGTACATGAGGATGACGAGATGCCGCAGGCAACACCCCCAAAAATTCAGCTGCGAAGATTACATGCGGATCCCAGATAGCTTCTTACATACCCTCCGTGACCGCATTGACATCTTAACGCTGGTCCAAGAACGTATCCCTCTCAAGAAAATGGGTGCCAATTACAGTGCCTGTTGTCCTTTCCATGGTGAAAAAACCCCCTCTTTCACCGTCAGCCCTGAAAAACAATTTTTCCATTGCTTTGGTTGTGGCGCGCATGGCGATATCATCAGCTTTGTTAGCAAAATGGATGGTCTGACTTTTACTGAAGCGGTTCAAAAATTAGCCGATTATGCTGGCTTACCTATGCCTGAATCTTCTGAAAATGATGAAGATAAGGCCCTTTTTGCAGCCCTTCACACCGCCTGTCAAGAAGCTGCCCTCTTTTATAAACGCATTCTTCAAACCTCGGAAGGAAAAGCCGGCAAGCACTATCTGCAGTCCCGTGGGCTCAAATCTACCACCATCGAACAATTTGGTTTAGGATACGCCCCAGCCAGTTGGGATGCCCTCACCAAAGATTTGAGCTCTAAAATAGATTTTGCTATTCTAAAACAGGCGGGTCTTATTCTTGAAAAAAACGATCACCATTATGATCGCTTCCGCCATCGAATCATGTTCCCAATCCATAATACACAGGGCCATATCATCGGGTTTGGGGGGCGGGTTATCGTCGCGGAAGAACCTAAATACCTCAACTCCCCTGAAACTCCGTTGTTCCACAAAGGCCAGGCCCTTTATGGCCTCTATCACGCTCTACAACACCCACGTCTGCCCTATTTTGTGGTGGTGGAAGGCTATATGGATGTGCTCAGCCTGGTAGAAGTGGGTATTTTAGGGGCAGTAGCCACCTTGGGCACTGCCATCACCACGGCTCATTTAAAGCGCCTCTATCAGGCCAATATTCCCATCATTTTTTGCTTTGATGCTGATACCGCTGGCCAAAAAGCCGCCTGGCGCGCCTTAGAAATGTGCTTGCCGGTTATGGAGGCGGGTCGTGACATCCGGTTTATGATTCTTCCCAAAGGAGAGGACCCTGATTCTTGGATCCGCCGCTCCAGCAAAACCATTTTTGAGGTTGATATCCAAAACGCCAAGCCTCTGTCTGCTTTCCTATTTGATTCTCTGCTCACAAAATTCGATCGAGCCAGCATCGAAGGCCGGGCCCATTTTCTGACCTCGGGCAAAAAACTGCTCAGCCAATTGCCCACGGGGGTCTACCATACTCTCATGCTTGATAAACTGCACGATTTGGCGGGCGCAAAACGCATCTCCCCCCCTTCTCCCGTACGATCTTCCGCCCCTATTTCCTCTGCTGTGTCTTCCAAAACGGCCACACCGCTTGCTCAAAAGGCCTTTTGGCTTCTGTTCACCTATCCCCAGTGGTTTCCGGCTTTTACGGGGGAAGATTGGGAGATAATCCAGGCTCTCCCGGACGGAGAGCTACTCGCCCATCTTTTTGCCGCCCAATCTCAAGGCCAAACGGTGGAAACCTGGCGAGCGGCCCATCCTCACCTGATCCCCCCGCCCACCTTAATGGCCTGGTTATCTCTCTTAACTCCGGAGGTAGCGGCCTCTGAATGGCAGGCAATTGTTGCCAAGCTCAGGCAAGGGCGCATTCAACATCAAATTGAGTCTTTACTTCAAAAAGCCCAAGCGAGTCCCTTGTCTTTAGAGGAAAAAACCCAGTTGAAGTACTTATTAAGCCTATAGCGTCGGATTGGGCAACAGGGTATAATGATGGGAATTTGCCGCAAAGTAAGTTAGGTAACGAGAATTTTCCATGCCACAAGATGTCGACCAAGATCATGAAAGTCATATCCAGACTTTAATTTCCCTTGGGAAAGAAAAGGGGTTCCTTACTTACACTGAAATCAGTGACGTTTTGCCATATCATATTGTTGATCCTGACCAAGTAGAAGACATCATTTCTGTTGTTAACGACGTGGGCATTGCGGTTTACGAAATTGCGCCAGATGAGGATGCCTTAGCCATGGTGGTGGCGGGTCATGCCGCAGATGAAGATGCAGCCCGAGAAGCGGCGGAAGCCTTAGCGTTAGCCTCCCCGGATGGGGAGTTGGGGCGAACCACCGATCCTGTTCGGATGTATATGCGCGAAATGGGCAGTGTTGCCCTACTGAATCGTCAAGATGAGATTGCCATTGCCCGTCGTATTGAATCGGGTGTTTATGCCGTTATGGAAGCCTTAGGGTCTTTTACGCCCAGCATTCAAATATTCTTTAGAGAGTATGATCGTACTTTCACAGATGAAGTTCGATTAAATGACGTTCTGGTTGGGTTTGCCGACGCCTCTGTGTCTGAAACCCCTTTAACAGCCGCGGCACCGATTGAAGAATTGATTACGCAACCAATTGTCGCAGAAGAAGAAATCATTCCTACTGTTGCAGCGCCATCTCTGCCAGATGAAGAAGAGGAAGCCTCTACCACAGATCCGGAAGAAGAGGCTGCGGAAGGAGGGCCTGATCCTGAAATAACCAAGCAGAGGGTCAACCAGCTTCAAGTTTTATTCCAAGAATTTCTGGCAACTCCTCCAACTTCTGCAGCTTGGCCCAATCTGAAAAAAGTGTTAGTGGAATCGTTTGTTACATTTAAGTTATCTAACCGAGTTTTTGAGTTTTTGGTGGAGAATTTACGCAATCATCTTAAAAAGATTCGAGAGCACGAACGGGCCATTATGAACTTTTGTGTTTACAAGGCCAAAATGCCGCGGCGTATTTTTATCAGTTCTTTCCCTGAAAATGAAGTGAATTTAGGGTGGTTGGCCACCCATTTAGAAGGGCGACCTTATTCTGCTTCTCTCAAACCTTTTGAAGAAGAAATTTTACGGCAACAACAGCGCCTCATCGAGATTGCTGAAAAAACAGGCTACACCATTTCTCAGTTGAAAGCATTGAATCGGGATATGTCCATTGGGGAAGCACAGGCTCGCCGTGCCAAGAAAGAAATGGTAGAAGCTAACCTGAGGTTAGTTATCTCAATAGCAAAAAAATATACCAATCGTGGATTACAATTTTTAGATCTTATTCAAGAGGGCAATATTGGGTTAATGAAAGCGGTGGATAAATTTGAATACCGCCGGGGGTATAAGTTTTCGACGTATGCCACTTGGTGGATCCGCCAAGCCATTACTCGGTCTATTGCGGACCAAGCGCGCACCATTCGTATTCCTGTGCATATGATTGAAACCATTAATAAGCTCAATCGTATTTCGCGTCAAATGTTACAAGAAATGGGACGTGAGCCAACCCCTGAAGAATTGGCCAAAAAAATGCTAATGCCGGAAGATAAGGTACGCAAGGTGTTGAAAATTGCCAAAGAGCCTATTTCGATGGAAACGCCTATTGGGGACGACGAAGATTCTCATTTAGGTGACTTCCTAGAAGATTTTTCAGCCGATTCTCCAGTCCAGGCTGCTACGGTATCGGGGTTACGCGAAGCCACCCGACGCATTTTAGCCAGTTTGACGGCTCGTGAAGCCAAGGTATTGCGTATGCGGTTTGGTATTGATATGAATACTGATCATACTTTAGAGGAAGTTGGCAAGCAGTTTGATGTCACCCGTGAACGCATTCGTCAAATCGAGGCCAAAGCGCTCCGTAAACTTCGTCAGCCCTCGCGGTCAGAAGATTTACGGAGTTTTTTGGAAGATGAAGAAGATTAAAGATACAAGAACGCACCTAGTTTAGTGAAGGTTGCGATGAAAAAGGAAGGGAAAAGGCGCAGCATACGGTCAAGTATGTGAGCATTTTGACGACCCTTTTTCGCACAAGATTCGCCAAAATAGGACGTTTCTTGGGCCCATAGCTCAGCTGGTTAGAGCAGAGGACTCATAATCCTTTGGTCCTAGGTTCAAGTCCTAGTGGGCCCACCAATTTTTTAGTGTATTCGATACACCCCCATCCTAACCCATAATACCAATGTTGGCCCCATTGTAGGGGCCAGCCTTGCCCCTCACTTGTGTTTTTATAAAAATCCCCCTAAAATAAAAAAATGCATGCTTTAAGAGGACTATCCCATGTTGTTCACCTCGCAGCTACCTATATACTACGGGCAACTGGATGCCAGTTTTCACTGGCATGACATTCAGAATACCTGATTCATGCAACAAGGCCCTTCATTTATGAAGCGGCGCGGCATAATGGAGTGTGTATAATGAATTTGAGAAAACGCCTCATTGCTTTTAAATTAATTTGGCTCCCTTGCTTTCAAAGATATTGGGCGCTCAGACGCCATTTGCCTGCCAAAGGTTTTTTTGTGGAAGCTGGAGCGCATGATGGTATCACTCAATCTAATACGATTGGATTAGAATGGTGGTCTGGGTGGAGAGGGATTTTGGTTGAGCCTATCCCTGAGCTTGCTATGCATTGTCGACGAAATAGACCTGCTGCTATCGTAGCAGAGTGTGCATTAGTATCAAATGATTATGAAAATTCTCATATAGATTTGTGGAATTGTGGACTGATGAGTGTTGTTAAAGGTTCGCATCCTGAGGAATCTATTCATCTCCAACAGGGTGAATCTTATCAAGATATTAAATCTACATTGGTTAGAACATCTGCCAAGACTTTAAATAATATTTTATCAGAGCACCAAATATCTCACGTGGATTTTTTATCATTAGATTTAGAAGGTTATGAAATTATGGCCTTGAAAGGGTTAGGGGTGTTTAAACCAACCTTCTTGTTGCTAGAAACCGTTAATGAAGAAGTCGAGTCTTTTTTGTCTCCGTTTTATCATAAAATTTGCACAATTGGTGATGACACTTTGTTTCGAGCAAATATTTAGTTTTTCAGTAATTGCTCACGGGATGACATCCCGTGTCATGCCAGTGAAAACTGGCATCCAGAAATACTGACATGACATAAGAAGCTCTTTGCGAAAGCCATTCTTTAGTTAAGCTGGCAGAACTCGGTCGGATAACCCTTGTTCGCTGGCCCTTCTAACCCTTACCCCCAGTGTTTTACGAAAAACCTTCTAAATC
>JAHFQG010000141.1 GCA_023266415.1 Francisellaceae bacterium
GAAAACTCAATGCAATGTATTCCTTTTTCAACCGCTGCCCAGCCCTTCCCAGGTATTTTATTGGATGCTTATGGGGTTTTTTGGGGAGGAAATCAACGAGGCCCCTTACCCCATACCCCAGAGGCCATGAAACAACTGGTGGCACAGGGTAAAATTGTGGGTATTTTGTCCAACTCAACTCAGTTAGCTTCTAAAGAAATAACAAAATTAGCCACTCATGGGTTGAACGAAGGCGAACATTTTCATTTTTTACTCACCTCGGGCACGGTGGCACGACAATTTTTTCAAGAACAGTCGTTGCCTTTTCCCACCCCGAACAAAAAATATTGGTTATTTACCCCCACTTTCCCTCAATTTTCGTCTCATTTGGCTATTTTTGAAGGAACCCCTTATCAAGAGGCTGCCTCCCTATCTGAAGCAGATTTTATTTATATCACCGTACCGCACCTGCACGGGTTTGACCAAACTGATCCTCGTTTATTTGAAGCACAAACACGTCAATTGGTTCAAACAAGGTTACCGATGGTGTGTACCAACCCCGATCATTTTGCCCAAGAGGGGGATCCTGTTCAAGTGGTGGTACGGCAGGGCAGCATTGCTGCTTTATATAAAGCCTTGGGAGGCACCGTGTTTTATATTGGAAAGCCCTTCCCGCTGGCCTATGCAGCGGCCATGCGGGCATTTACCACCCATGGTATATCAGATCCAAAACACATACTGATGCTGGGCGACACCCCAGAAACAGACGTATGGGGGGCAAACCAGTGCGGAATGAGCTCAGCTTTAGTCACAGAAACGGGGCTTATCCGTGAAAAAATCAGAGAAATGGGTTGGGACGGTATGCTACAAACACTCACGCCACAAACCACGCCCCGATTTTTCGTTATTCAACTGGCATCTTAGGGAAACGGAGGACTGTTCATTACGGCGCTGGCGCTTCCGGCAAGATAACGGTTACATTTTTCTTTAAATCCTCAAACACGGCTTTACATGCCGCTTCTCGTTGAGGATCTCCATAATCCCTCAAAAAATAGGGGGTTAATTCTAAGTTTCTGGTGATTACTGCCTGGACTAAATTGGGGTTCCCCGCATAGAGCCCGCTCAATAAATGACAATACTGCCCCAGTTTTTCATCAGGCTGCTTTCGTTCTTTTTTTAGCATCATGTTTCTCCTATTAATAGTAACGGAGGAAACATACCATATAAAAAACAAAACACCTGCAAATTATCAGTTATTTTGGTTAGTTTTCTAGAACTTTTACGAAGACGAAGTTAGCCACCTGCCCCCGCACTGACTTTCAATAACCCAATATCTGGATCTAAAATCTAGTTATTTGCCCAAATATACATCAAATCGGCAGCTGCGATATACACGTTGATGATGGGGTTTTTGGTGGGCCAAAAAAGGAGCGAGGCGAGGGCGTTTCACAATCACCCAGGGAGCTGTTTGTTGCGCCACGGTTAAGAGGGCCTGTTCTTCTTCGAAGGATGGGGGGGCCACGTGGGTTTGAAGCCATTGAAGCGGACCTTTAGAGGCAGCGAATTTGATTTTATCCGGAAACATGGGATCACAATACACCACATCGGCCCTTAAGAAGTGCGTTGGCACGTACTGAAGCGCATTGGCTTCTATCAGGGTGAACCGTGAACACGCTTCTTTGAGAAAAGTGGGTTGAGCGGCTGCTAATCCGGCTCGTAACACGTGAGCCACAGGCGCACATTGTTCAAAAGCGGTGACAACACAACCAGCTTGTGCCAATAGCAGTGCGTCGCTCCCTAACCCAGCGGTAAAATCCAGTACGGTGGGGGAAGGGGTGTTTGGCACCCGATCAAACACCAGTTTTACCAAAGGTTCTTGGCGACATCGTTTGAGGCGATAACCGATTTTGCCTACCGTAAAGTTGAGGGGTGTCATTCCACTTGCAAATTCAAGGCGGCTAATCGTGCACCTGCCCAACCTAAGGCCGTACTGATAACAACCGCCACTCCCATATCCAGCAGACTTAAGCCTTTAAAAACCATTTGGTTGCCAAATGCGGATAAAAAATGGGTCAGGGTAGGGGACAGTTTATGTGCTGCAACAAATGTTAGGCATAAGGCCATCCAAGCGCTTAAAAAGCCATAAAAAGCGCCTCGATAGAGAAAAGGACGACGAATAAAAGCAGCCGTAGCCCCCAATAAATCTTGCAAAAAGAACGCGTCTTTGTGACGCGCAAAGGTAAGTTTTAAAGTATTGTGGATCATGAGGATGCTGCCAACGCTCAAAGCCAACACCAGTAATAAGGCGGCTTGTTGAAAGAGATGAAGAAAAGCTTGGGCTTTTTGAACCCAGTCTGTGTCGAGCAACACTTCTTGCACCCCGGGTTTGGATCCGAGGGCCAATTTGAGGGTGGCCAGCTCAATTGGATCGGTGGTATTGGGCTGTACTGTCACCACAGCGGGAAGGGATAGGGTGGGTAATGCATCTAGCAGGCCTGTAAAGCCTGTGTCAGGGCCTAGTTCGGCCAAAACGGCTTTAGGACTTTGATATTTAACCGACTCAATTAAAGCATGGTGCTTTAAACTGCGCAATAAGGTATGTTGTGTTTCCTCTGGGAGGGTGGCATCGACAAACAAAGTGAGTTGAGCGCCTGTTTGCCACGCCTGAGTGACATGGTGCACATTTTTGAACCCCACATACAACCACAAAGGCAGCATAACGCAAATAGAAAGCACCGCAATGGTGACGAGTGAGCTTAATTTAGACTGCCACAACTGTTGCCAACTTTGACGCAAGGCATATCCGTGTGCAAATAAGGGGTTAAGCATAGTCGACCTCCGAAGTCGTATCTTGGACAATGGTCCCTGATTGAAGGCGAAGGACACGGTAAGGCATAGATTGGATGAGAGCTTCATCGTGACTGACAATCAGCACAGTCACCCCTATTTTCAAAAATTGCTCAAACAATTGCATAATTTCTTTGGCTAATGCGGGATCTAAATTACCTGTGGGTTCATCGGCCAAAAGAAGGGGAGGGCGATGGACGATGGCCCGTGCGATGCTGGCCCGTTGTTGTTCCCCAGCAGAGAGCTGGTAGGGGTAACGGTGGGCATGTGCAAGAAGGCCCACTTTGGTGAGGGTGGTTTCGAT
>JAHFQG010000142.1 GCA_023266415.1 Francisellaceae bacterium
CGGAAGGTGATCGCACTTTGGTTGCCGATGAATTGCAGGTATATAAATCCAAAAAAGGAACAATACAGCGGGTAGTGGCGGTGGGGCATGCCCGACTCACCCAAAACCAAGATGTTCTACAAAGTAGTCGTATTGAATATGATGTGCAAAATAAGCAGTTGCTCTCTTACTCTCATCCGACCGAAACCAATTCTATCACCCTTCATCCAAGGTAAATTCCGTATGTTAAAAGCTTCTCATTTAACTAAAAAATACCAAAAGCGCACCATTGTGAACAAAGTATCTTTGCATGTGAACTCAGGTGAAATTGTGGGTCTTTTGGGCCCCAATGGCGCGGGCAAAACCACCTGTTTTTACATGATAGCCGGTTTAGTTCGGTGTGATGAAGGGGAAGTTTTTTTACAAGACGAAGAAATATCGGCTTATCCCATTCAGCAACGGGCTCAAAAAGGGCTGGGGTATTTGCCTCAAGAAGCGTCTGTTTTTCGACATTTAAGTGTTCGGGACAATCTGTTGGCCGTGTTAGAGCTGCAACCCGATTTGTCCCTGGAAGATCGCAACAACCGGGCAGACACTTTGATAGAAGAGTTTCATTTAACCCAGGTAGTTGATACCTTAGGGGTTCGGTTATCGGGTGGGGAAAGACGGCGGGTAGAAATTGCCCGAGCGCTCACTCGAAATCCTAAATTTATGTTATTGGATGAGCCCTTTGCCGGGGTAGATCCGCTTTCCGTTGTTGATATCAAAAATCAAGTTAACCACCTAGCTTCTCAGGGCATTGGTATTTTAATCACCGATCACAATGTCCGTGAAACTCTCGATATTTGTGATAGAGCTTATATTCTTGCACAAGGAGAAGTGCTTGCAACAGGAACTCCAACGGAAATTTTAGCACACCCAGAAGTCCGGGCAGTTTATTTGGGAGAAACTTTTTAACAAGAAACATACCATGCAACTCACGCTTCAACCTCTTCAAAATCAAAAATTATCCCCACTTTTACACAATACCCTTCGTCTGTTGTCCCTTTCTACCTTAGAGCTTCAACAAGAAATCACAGACAGGGTGGCAGATAATCCTTTTTTAGAAAAAAAAGACACGGCTTACGAAAGCCGAGAGTCTCTTTTTTGGGACAATATTGAGGCCCCGCCTCTGACTTTACGAGAAAATCTACTTTGGCAATTGGAAATGAATGTATTTACCCCCAAAGAGCGAGACATTGGGGTGTATTTGATTGACAGTATTCAAGAAGATGGATATTTAGCTCTATCGCTCCCCGATTTACAGGCACATTTAGCAGCTCAAAGGATATTAGTATCTCTAGAAGCATTGGAAGGCGTGCGACAACACATTCAACGGTTCGATCCGGTGGGAGTTGCCTCTTTTACCCTGTCCGACTGTTTATCGGTTCAAGCCAGCTGTGCTTTATCGCACCATCCTCACTATGTATTGATCCAAACACTCATTCGGGGATATTTACCGGAAGTGGGCAAAAAAGCGTATAAAAAGTTAACTTGCTTACTAAATGTTTCTTTGGAAACCTTAAAACAAGCCATTCATGCCATTCAACAATTACACCCCAAACCTGGGCTTCAAAAACACCCGTTGGAAGTGAGTTGCCACAAACCCGATGCCTTTGTGGAAAAAGAGCCTCAAGGTTGGCGGGTGTTGCTACATCCGGATACTATCCCGCAACTCAGCATTCCTTCTTTTTATCAAACTCCAGAAGGACGTCGTACGTTTCAACAACACCGAGTATTAAAACAGCAGTATCGAGAAGCTCGGCAACTGATCACTCAATTATCGCTTCGAGTACATACCTTACAAAAAATTATCGAGGCTATTGTCGCGTATCAGTCAGACTTCTTAGAAAAAGGGGTAGAAGCATTAAAACCATTGATTTTAAACGATATTGCAGCCAAAATTCCCTGTCATGAATCTACCGTATCGCGAGTGGTTTCGTCTAAATACCTCCACACCCCTCAGGGGGTATATCCGTTAAAATATTTTTTTTCAAAATCCACTGCCATCCGAGAGCATATTCGTAAAATGATTTCGGCTGAAAACCCTCAAAAACCGCTCAGTGATCGAGCTTTATCGCAAACATTGGCCAGGCAAGGGATTGTGGTGGAACGGCGAACCGTGGCAAAATACCGGGGTCAGTTAGACCTACCAGCATCACACGTGCGTAAGGAAGAAAAAATATCATGAACCTCAACATCACCGGCCAACACATTGAAATCACCCCTGCCATGGATGCACTTATCCGCAAAAAAATGGACCGACTCCATCATAAATTTTCACCGCTCTCACATATTCATGTGATTCTTAATTTAGAAGACAAACTTAGGCATAAAATGGAAATTGTTTTACATTTTATGGGTGTTGAATTTCAAGCCTCTGCCCACACAGCAGACATGTATAAAACCTTAGATGCCGTGCTGGATAAAATGGAGCATCAGTTACTGCACCACAAGAATAAGGGTAATCAACACCACGAATGACCAATATCTTAGGCGTCATGCTACAAATACGAGGGTATGGGGTGTTGCTTACAGGTAAGAGTGGCGTGGGCAAAAGTTTAGCAGCGTATACTTTGTTGGCCCAAGGGATTGCTCAACTCATTGCAGACGATGTGGTCCAGCTCACTGAAACTCCTGCCGGCTTAATGGCTCAAGCCCCTCCAGCACTGTTCGACCGCCTAGAAGTTCGAGGGTTGGGCATTATCCAACCCAGTGCCCATTTTGGCTGGACAGCGATACGGCGGCAATATCCGCTTAATTTAGTTATTGAACTTTTCGCCGTTCAAACCCCAGATGATTTTCAAGCCCAAAGAATAGTCCCTGCACTCAAAGAGTGGTATCATGGCATCTATTCCACACCCTTGTTACGTCTTATCCTCGTAGCGCCCAACAGCGTGGGAACCTATGTCGATGCGGCGGTGCGTCATTGGCATATCCAAAATCAACGAGAATCTCTATGCGCGTTCTGATTGTAAGTGGCCGTTCTGGCTCTGGCAAAAGTATCTCTCTGCATACTTTAGAAGACTTGGGATACTATTGTGTTGATAATATTCCTGTTGAAATGATGGTTAATTTAGTTG
>JAHFQG010000143.1 GCA_023266415.1 Francisellaceae bacterium
CCAAGTAGCGGAAGCGGCGGTGGAAGCTGGGTTTCAGGTCATGGGGTATGCCTCTCAAGCGGCTTTTTTACTGAGTGTGGGGATATTAAAAGCGCCTTCAGAAACGGTTGTTCAAAAACAAGCGTTACAGATGTTGTTGATGCCGGGGGAGATGGGAGATCTGTTTAAAGTGATATTGCTAACAAAGTCCGCATTAAAAACCACAGGTTTTGCGATTCAGGATGACCGAATTCGGTTGTGAATGGGTATACTTTCGGCCTTGTGGCATGACATTCAGAATGCCTGATTCATGCAACAAGGCCTATACTTTCTGAAACAAATGTGAAATAATGCTCGCCTTTTTATTCATTTTAGAAGCTCATGGAGTAGAGTATGTTCCGTAAAATGCCATTTATTTTGTTGGCGATGATCTTCGCGGTACTCTTATTAGACCCTATGTTGCCTTTAACCATCAAACAAGGTATTTATTCTACTAGCTTAAGTATAAAATCGGTTATTATCCTTCTCTTGCCTTTTATTATTTTTGGGTTGTTATTTAAAGCAGCAGTAATGTTAGCTAATAACGCCACTAAAATTATTGGGTTCATTTTGTTATTTGTCTGTGCTTCTAATTTATGGTCAACCTTTTTAAGTCATTATTTTGGAATTTGGATTTATAGCTTTAATATGTCTATGGTTTCTCCTGAAGAAACTTCTGGTCTTAAAGCGTTGTGGTCGTTGAATTTGCCTACACTGATATCTAACGACAAAGCCATGTTTTCGGGTATTATTTTGGGTATTATTTTAATGAAATTCTATCCAAAATCCTCTAAAAGAGTGGCTTTATCGTTAGAGCGCGTTATTAATCGAATTTTAAAAGGGATTGTGTGCATTATTCCACTTTTTGTCGCAGGCTTTGTGGTTAAGTTGCAATATGATGGGGTTATGTGGACCATCGTGAAAGATTACACCACCATCTTTGGTATTATAGCTTGTGCTCAATTTGGATACATTGGGTTGGTTTATTTCATTCTTAGCAAAGGACGTCTCAAACCATTTTGGGTTAGTATTCGTAATATGCTGCCAGCGGCCATTAGTGGGTTTAGCACCATGTCAAGTGCTGCCAGTATGCCACTGACTATAGTGGGGGCAGAAAATAATGCCCAAAATAAAGATTTGGCGGCATCTGTTGTTCCTGCCACTGTGAATATTCATTTGGTGGGAGATTGTTTTGCCATTCCCATTTTAGCTTATGCGGTTTTAAAAAGTTTTGGATTGGCCGAACCTTCTTTCATGCAATACATGGTTTTTTCGGGTTACTTTGTATTAGCCAAATTTTCAGTGGCTGCCATTCCTGGGGGAGGTATTTTGGTCATGCTGCCCATACTGGAAAAATATTTGGGTTTTCATGCGGATATGATGTCACTTATTACCGCTTTGTATATTTTGTTCGACCCCATAATTACCTCTGCCAATGTGCTGGGTAATGGGGCTTTTGCTAAACTGATGGATAAGTGTCTGGGGCATCGGGTGAAAACATGAACTCTGTAAAACCTTATCAAAATCAAATACCTTCCATTGGAAAACGGGTATATATTGAAAATAGCGCTCGGGTGATAGGCGATGTGGTTTTGGGGGATGATTGTTCCGTCTGGCCTATGGCAGTTATTCGGGGCGATATGCATAAAATCCGTATTGGACACAAAACCAATATTCAAGATGGATGTGTTTTGCATATTACGCATGCAAGTGAGAGAACTAACCCTAATGGGTATCCGCTGATAATTGGAGATCAAGTCACCATCGGACACGGCGCTATTTTACATGGATGTACCGTCCATCATTTATCACTCATTGGCATTCAAGCGGTGGTTCTGGATGGCGCTGTTATAGAGTCCTATGTGATGGTGGGCGCAAAATGCTTGGTGCCACCTGGTCGTGTGTTGGAAAGTGGGTTTTTATATACGGGTGTGCCAGCCGTTAAAAAACGACCGCTCACTCAAGCTGAATTGGCGTATTTTTCATATAGTGCAGACAATTATGTGCAATTGAAAGATAATTATCTTTAAGAGGCAGGTTCTGAAAATCCACACTCTTTTTGAGGGCATACATGCTCTGTACCTCGTCGTTTGGTGGTTTTAAGGGTCAAAATAGGCCAAGCACATTTTGGACAAGGCTGGGGTAAAGGTAAATTCCAAACCGCATATTTGCAGGTAGGGTACTGACTACAAGAATAAAATTCTTTTCCATACCGAGATTTTCGTTTTAAAAAGGTACCTTTTTTACATTCTGGACATTCCACTGAGGTATCGGCTGGTTTTTCCACAGGTTCGATGTGTTTACATTTGGGATACGCGGTGCAACCAATAAATTTTCCATATCGACCGTCTCGAATTTGTAAAGGTGACTCACATTTGGGACATGAACGGCCTTCTACAATTTGAGGTTCTGACGAGGTTTCTTCGCCGTCCATGCTGCGGGTATAGTCGCAATCGGGAAAACCAGAGCAGCCCACAAATCGACCGCGTTTCCCCAAACGAACACTCAAAGGTTTTTGGCATTTGGGGCATTGCTCGTTCAAGGCTTCTTGGGTGATGTCTTTGCGTTGAACGTTTTTTTCCACATCTTGCACCAAGAGAATGAATGGATCCCAAAATTCGTGTAAAAGGGGCTTCCAGGCTTTTTCGCCCCGAGACACGGCGTCTAGGTTGTCTTCTAGGTGGGCGGTGAAGTCATAGTCGACATACTGGGTAAAATATTGGGTGAGAAACTTTTTGACCACACGACCCACATCAGTTGGATGGAAACGTTTAGCTTCTAGGGTGACGTACTCTCGTTGTTGGAGTGTACTAATAATAGAGGCATAGGTGGAAGGTCGGCCGATGCCATATTCTTCTAATGTTTTAACAAGGCTGGCTTCAGAATATCGAGGGGGAGGTTCGGTGAAATGCTGCTCGGGGCGAATGGTGTGGTAAGGCACTTTTTCGCCTTTTTTCAACACAGGCAGCAAGGTATTCTCACCATCTGAAGTAGGTTCATCCAGGCCTTCTTCGTACGCTTTTAGAAATCCGGGAAATTCTACCACAGAGCCGGTGGCATGGAAAACATGATCGGGGCAGGT
>JAHFQG010000144.1 GCA_023266415.1 Francisellaceae bacterium
AGGCGCGATTTCGTGTAAAAAATCGCATCTGCTCTAAAATGGGCTCATACGGCTCAGGATGGTCAAAATGTCGGATTTGCATGACAATATTCCGCTATCAATGCCTTATACGCCGTAATCATTCGATGCCAAACAGGCCCTGCTTGGCCTGTCCCAATTTTGGACTCATCTATCTGAATGATGGGGACAATTTCTTTCGTTGAGCCAGATACCCATACTTCATCGGCCGAAAATACGGCATCTACTGGACATTCTTCTTCTCGAATGGGAATAGCCAACGTTTGGGCCAAGGCTAAAATTTTATCACGCGTTACCCCCGCCACCAAACGAGGAGACTTGGGTGGCGTGTACAATATCCCTTTTTTCACTAAAAAAAGATTGCTGGAAGCGGCTTCGATCGCCAAATCTTGATGCACAATAATAATTTCAGAGGCATCCGCCCTCTGAGCTTCTAGCCGCATCAACGTACTGGCAAGTAAGGAAGTTGACTTAATATGAGTATGTTGAGATCGCAAATCAGACATCACAATGGCCTTGATACCCTTCGCCAATGTTTCAATTGATGCGTACACATAGGGGGTGGCCATGATGAACACGGTGGGCGTTAAAGTAGTAGATACCTGCAAACGCCGCTCGGGTGAAAACCCACGAGTGACTTGGCAATACAGTGAAAAATCGGCTTGAGGTGTGTTTTTGTCTAAAACCGCTTGAATAAGGCCAGTCCACTCAGAGACAGAATAAGGATTCGGGACTTCAATGGCCTCTAAACTGTGAATAAGCCGATCGAGATGGTCATTTAGGCCAAAAGGACGTCCTTTGTAGACAGGAATGACTTCATATACCCCATCACCAAACAAAAAGCCTCGGTCTAATGGGGAGATAGAGGCTTTTTCAAGAGGCAAAAATTGACCATTGAGATAGACGATATTCATTCAGATTTCGGATGAAACAACTGGGAAGACCGCATACTAACATAATCTTTAGCCCGACTGAAAGTCCCCCCAGTTTCTACGGTTTCTAAGGCAATCAAGGGTTGAGTGAGCAGCACTTGGTCATTTAGGTGTACAACCACGGAACCCAATATTTGGCCTTTGGCCACCGGGGCTTTAATGCGTTTATCTACGTTCAAACTGGCTGACAGATTCTTGTATTGCCCATGGGGAATGGTGACATAGAGGCCATTGGGCAAGCCAATAGGCAGGGTTTTGGCTCGCCCCATCCAAACACGAGCTTCATTTAAAGGCTGATTGGCGGCAAATAAAGTATGCGTTTCATAAAACCGAAGGCCATAGGTGAGTAACTTATGGCTTTGCTCTGCGCGTGCTATATCACTGTCTGTACCTAGCACCACCGATATTAACCGGGTATTGTCTTTTTTAGCCGAAGCCACCAAGCAATAGCCTGCTGATTCCGTAAAACCGGTTTTTAACCCATCTACCGCGGGGTTACGCCACAACAACCGGTTGCGGTTGGGCTGTTTAATGCCATTGAACGAAAACCATTTTTCAGCATGTAGAGCATACAGTTCTGGTGGAAATTCGCGAATGGTTGCCTGAGCCAGTAAAGCCAAATCGTAAGCAGAAGTATAATGATTGGGGTTGGGCATGCCAGTGGCATCGGTAAAATGTGAGTCGTTCATACCCAGCCTTTTGGCATAGGCATTCATCATTTCTGCAAAGGATTCTTCTGAACCTGCGACATGCTCAGCCAAGGCGACGGAAGCATCGTTGCCAGACTGAATAATAACCCCTTGCAGTAATTCGCCCACAGAAATTTCTTTGCCCACTTCGGCAAACATGCGGGAACCTTCGGTGCGCCAGGCTTTTTCACTGATACGTACTTTATCTGCGAGCGATAATTTGCCTTGCGCCAGCTCTTTGTATACGACATAAACGGTCATCATTTTAGTGAGACTGGCAGGCTCTAAATGGGCATGCTCGTTAGAAGCGGCCAATAGTTTGCCGCTTTGGTAATCCATGAGCAAATACGCTTTGGCTGCTACAGCGGGGGGGGCTGGAATTAAGGGCGCCACGGCTCGCAATGTACAAGAAATCAAACTAAAAACAATGGCGAGCATGAAACGAGAGAAAGTAGGCCAACTATTTTTCATAAACACATCACTTTATTCAAGGAAGAACCTGGTGGATAGTATATCAAATTTTGATTCTGTCATGCCAGTTTTCCCCCAGCCTTCGCTGGCATGACAATCTTTCTGTCACCCCAGCGTAGGCTGGGGTCCAGAGGTCATATACTCGGACTGGATGCCAGCCTTCGCTGGCATGACAATCTTTACAGCTATTTATGCCTCACGATCAAGGGTTTTAAACCTAACTGTTGTGATAATTCTTCTTTAAGTTGTTCGGCTTTCTTTTTATCCAACGGCCCCAGTTGTACTTTAAATGGAGGATCTTGGGTGCGTATTATCACGTTGCCATAAGCTTGTACCCGTTGAGCCAGTTTTTGGGCATTCTGGCGGGATTGGAAAGCACCTAATTGTAAGTAAAAAATGTTGGAAGAGATCGGTATATCAGGATGAATGGCTTCCACTTCAACCGTCCCTGTGCCATCAATGGCCAATTTTTGAGCGGCGGCATACGAGAGATCTATCAGGCGGTCGTCATGAAAAGGTCCGCGGTCGTTGATTTTCACAATGACGTGTCGGCCGTTTGCTAGGTTGGTGACTTTTGCATAGGTGGGGAGGGGGAGGGTGCGGTGGGCGGCGGTCATGCCATAGAGATCATATGGCTCGCCACTGGAGGTGAGCTTGCCATGAAATTTGGTGCCATACCAAGAGGCTAACCCCGTTTCCTTGTAACTCATGCGAGAAGGTAGAGGGTGGTAACGTTTGCCAAACACTTCATAATGAGAGGGATTGCCTCGCTTAGCCAAAGGCTCGTGTTTGGGGATCGCATTGGGGATATGGGCAACGGATTTCGGTATTCGGGGAGGGCCATCACGCTCCATAGGAGTTTGGCAACTTGCTAATAACAAACAAAATCCTAAAAGAAGTGCCTTCCCCCGCCTAAGAGTTAGTATTTTCCTTAAGGGGGTATATCTGTACATTATTTTCTACTGTGATAC
>JAHFQG010000044.1 GCA_023266415.1 Francisellaceae bacterium
ACAGTGTTACCGACACATTCCTCTGCTACCCAAAGCTCCCCAAAAAATACGATGGACGTGGGCGCATACCCGGGCTATTTTGCGTATCACACCCGAAGAAGCCATTTTGCGTTTGCAAAAACGGGGAGATGATGCGGGCATTTTACAACAAATCCAAAAATGCGCTGCTTTACCAAAGCATGAATCGTTAGCCATTATTCAAGAATTAGCGCCCCATGTGCGGGCCAATTTAGTATTTGGGGATAAAACATCCGGGTTTACGCGACATATGATTAAAGCCTCGCTACCTATTGTATTTTTAACCAGTGATTTATCGGGTTGGCCCAATTATGTGCCTCCCAAAGAGAAGTGTTCTAAAAACGATGCCCGGCCGATCCGGTCGGATCTGCAAATTGACCCAACGCCCTTTTTACCCGCCATTCGAGCCCATCGGTATCGAACCTAATTTAAATTTTTTCTCGTCGTTTTTTCAGCATATTTTTTCGACGACGCCAACGAAATAAACCCAGAAGTGGACCAGACAGGGCATAGGAGAAAAAGATACCAAATAACACGGTGGCGGGATCTAATGCAACAAACACAAATCCCAGCAAAATGACCAACACAGCCACAAAAGGCACTTTATTTCTTAGATGTAAGTCTTTGAAACTATGGAATAAAATGTTAGAAACCATGAGTAGGCCCATAAAAATGGTTGTGCCTGAAGCAAAGAGGTGTAGTATGGGGGTGCTTACTTCATACAAGGTAAATACCCATATCATCCCTGCCACAACACCTGCAGCGGCAGGACAAGGCATGCCCACAAAAAATCGTTTATCGAGTTTTTGGCCCATCTGACTGTTAAAACGTGCTAAGCGTAAAGCCGTGGCCGCGGTATAGAAAAACGCAATTAGCCAACCAATTTTTCCTAAGTTATCTAACCCCCATTGATATACCACCAAACTGGGGGCCAGACCAAAATTGACAATATCAGACAAACTGTCGTATTCTGCTCCGAATTTTGTTTGGGTGTTAGTTAACCGAGCCACTCTTCCGTCTAAGGTATCCATCACCATGGCAACAAAAATGGCCATGGCTGCTAATTCAAAATCGGCATTCATAGCAGCGACGATGGCGTAAAAACCCGCAAACAGAGCCCCTGTCGTCAGTAAGTTAGGGAGTATGTATACCCCTCGTCGAACATTTTTAAATTTGCGTTCCATGTTTCAATTCCTTTGGCTAATACCCTATAATCACTCTATACGCGATTGAAAATACAAATATCTAGGTGCTGTATGTCCACGCTTCCGATAGATAAGCTTATTGTGGAAGGCATGATCCAAGACGGCACCCTGTTTCGACCCAGCGACTGGGCAGAGCGAATGAGCGGTAATTTATCGACTTTCAAGAATCAACGTATTCATTATTCACCTTTGTTGTACCCCTGTCGCCTGAAGGGTGTCACCTGTTTGGTAGTAGATATGTCTTTGCAAGAAAGCAATGTTGAGCTATTTCAACAAATTATAGATTTTGCTACCACAAACAAATTATCACTGCGATATCCAAAGATACATAACACACCCCCACCCTGCCCTCCCCCGCCTGCGGGGGAGGGGATAAAATAACCCCGCGTGCTTGTTCCGTCCGTGGTCAAGCACATCCAAAAATAAGGGCGCCGTTAGTGCCTCCGAATCCAAATGAGTTAGACAAACAAGTACGAATTTTTGAAGAACGTGCCTTGTGGGGCGTGTAGTCCAAATCACATTCTGGATCGGGTGTCTCTAGGTTGATGGTAGGCGGGATAACAGAATGTTGTATGGCTAACACAGAAATAATCGCTTCCAATGCCCCTGCCGCCCCCAGTAAATGCCCCGTCATAGACTTGGTTGAGCTAATGGCCACATGGTAAGCGTGTTTTCCTAAGGCCCGTTTGATGGCCAAGGTTTCACAAAAATCGTTCAATTTGGTAGATGTACCATGCGCATTGATATAGTCGATGTCAGTTGGGGCTAATCCGGCGTCTTTCAATGCCGCAGTGATACAAGAGGCCGCTCCAGAACCATCTTCGGTTGGGCTGGTCATGTGATAAGCATCACCACTCATCCCAAACCCCAATAATTCACCCAAAATGGATGCTCCGCGGGCTTTGGCATGATCATACGACTCCAACACCATGACACCAGCCCCATCCCCCAACACAAAACCATCGCGGTTGAGGTCGAAGGGGCGAGAAGCACGGCTGGGCTCGTCGTTGTGAATGGAAAGCGCTCGTAAGGCAGCAAAACCACCCACCCCCAATGGCGTGGTGGCATATTCCGCCCCCCCAGCCACCATGACGTCAGCTTCTTCATAAGCAATCATACGAGCCGCCAAACCAATGCTGTGGGCTCCCGTGGTACACGCCGTGGCCACAGCCAAATTGGGACCTTTGAAGCCATGATAAATGGCCACATGCCCTGCAATAAGGTTAATAATGGAAGCCGGAATAAAAAAAGGAGAAATTCGACGCGGGCCATTTTCAAGCAGTGCCTGACAATTTTTTTCGATGGTGTTAATGCCTCCAATACCCGAGCCAATGAGTACCCCAATACGTTCAGCGTGTTCGGGGCTTTCTACCTTCAATTTTGCGTGCCGGATGGCCTGATTAGCCGCACTAACACCGTATTGAATAAAAATATCCATTTTACGGGCATCTTTGGCATCGATGCCTTGAGCAACGGGATCAAAATTGGGGACAGTGGCTGAAATACGGGTGGTGTAGGCACTGGCGTCGAAATGCGCGATGGATCGGACCCCGCTTTGGCCGGTAATGAGCCCTTGCCACAGGGTATCGACATCTAATCCCAAGGGAGAAACAGCCCCCAAACCCGTAATAACAACCCGACGTCCTTTCATAGGGTTAGCCTGTGCGATCGGTGATGAATGTGACGGCTTCTTGAACGGTGGTAATACGTTCAGCTTCTTCATCAGGAATTTCGATATCGAATTCTTCTTCGAAGGCCATGACGAGTTCGACGGTATCGAGAGAGTCAGCACCCAGGTCGTCTACAAATTTGGAGCTGAGTTTGACTTTGTCGCGCTCTAGGCCCAGTTGCTCTACCACGATGTCCATAACTCGATCTTGAATGCTGCTCATGTTCTATTCCTCTGTTTAACGAAACAATCCCAAAAGGGGTCCTTTGACCTTCAAATGCTAACAAAATTACGCTTTCAATACTAGGCCCTACGGGCGAGGCACGCCTCGCCCCTACAACAGTGACACCCCAGCGAAAGCTGGGTTTTTTTACAGTAAACCTCCATTCACATGCAGCGTTTCTCCAGTTATATAGCTAGCTTCATCTGATATCAAAAATCCCACCGCCGCCGCAATATCCGCTGGTTTTCCCATGCGTGGAATGGGAATATTATTGATTAAACTGGCTTTTTGCTCTTCGGTTAAACCAGACGTCATATCGGTTTCAATAAACCCAGGCGCGATCACATTCACCGTAATACCCCGAGAACCAATTTCTTTGGCCAGGGCTTTAGAAAAACCAACCACCCCTGCTTTTGCAGCGCAATAATTCACTTGCCCAGGATTGCCTGAAAAACTAACAATGGAACCGATACTGACAATACGTCCAAAGCGAGCTTTTATCATGCCTTTTAAGCAAGCTTGGGTGAGTTTGAACACCCCCGTGAGGTTAGTGTCGATCACCAATTGCCATTGTTCATCCTTCATGCGCACTAACAAGTTATCTTGGGTGATACCAGCATTATTAATGAGGACACACGGAGCACCCCACTTACTTTCGACATGAGACAGCACCGACTGAATGTTATCAAAATCAGCCACATTGAGTACCACACCCTCCCCGTGCCCATCATTTTGGATATACGTTGTAATAGCTTCTGCACCCGCAGAGGTGGTGGCTGTCCCAATAACGGTATAATTTAAAGTTAATAATTTTTTTAGGATGGCAGCACCAATACCCCGTGATGCACCAGTGAGTAAAGCTATTTTCATGTTATAATCTCCAAAACGCTTTGTAATGTTTCTTCATTGAAAGCAGGTAAGGCCATCATGGCTGGCACAATACGTTTGTTTAATCCACATAATACCTTGCCTGGCCCCAGCTCTAACAAAGTATCCACCCCGTCGGCAGATAAATATTGAATGGTATCTACCCAGCGTACGGGGGAATAAAGCTGCTGTTGTAATACGGATTGTATCTCAGCGGGGGAGGTATGGGAGGCAACATCCACATTATGAATAATGGGGATACGGGGAGTATGCCAGGTGAGTTCTTGCATAAACTGCCCTAATAGGCGAGCGGCATCTTTCATGAGGACACAATGAGAAGGCACGCTCACAGGCAATAACAACACCCGTTTGGCACCTGCTTCTTGGAGAGCCGCCATGGCCCGCAAAACGGCTTCTTTATGACCTGCTATCACGGTTTGACCTATGGCGTTAAAATTGACGGGCGCCACCACTTGCCCTTGTGCCATTTTCTGGCATATTTCCATAATAAGTGCGTTATCCTCTAAGCCCAAAACAGCGGCCATTGCCCCTATTCCGGCTGGAACTGCCTGTTGCATAAGACGACCACGCTGTTGCACCAACAACAAAGCATCTGCAAAACTTAAGATTTCCGCGGCCACCAAGGCAGTATATTCCCCCAAACTATGTCCAGCCAGATAAGTGGGGCGAAAAGCGGAAAAGTGAATCAAGCGACGCCAGATGGCCACACATGTGGTGAGCAGAGCGGGCTGGGTATATTCAGTGTCAGCCAGTTGGTGATTGGGGTCGGTTTGGACCAAAACTTGCATATTGTAATGTAGTGTATCGCTGGCTTCCTCGAAAGTACGTTGTACGTCTTCTTGGTGGTTGAGGAGATCGTCACTCATGCCAACGGATTGTGATCCTTGGCCGGGAAACACGCATGCCCATGTCATGGAAGGCTCCTTAATACCGAATGAGCGCCGCACCCCAGGTAAGCCCAGCGCCAAAAGCTTCAAGTAATAAATTTTGTCCGCGTTGAACACGGCCGTCTCGCACAGCAGCATCGAGCGCTAGGGGAATGGAGGCACTGGAGGTATTGCCTTGGTGGGCAATGGTACGTACCACACGATCGAGGGGTAAATTGAGTTTGGCGGCAGTGGCATCGATGATGCGATTATTGGCTTGGTGGGGGATGAGCCAGTCTATTTGATCAGAGGTCATCTGGTGATGTTCCATGACGTGTTGTACCAATTCTTCTAATTTAGTCACAGCGGTTTTAAATACTTTTTTGCCATCCATAAAGACAGCCCCTTTTGAAAAGGTATCTTGTCCGTAGTATTGTACTTGAGGATTACGGGCTTGTAAGAGCGCCCAGTATTGGCCATCGGCATACAGATGGGTAGATAAGATACCGGGTTCTTCGCTGGCTTGGAGGACCACGGCGCCTGCCCCATCACCAAACAAGACGCAGGTAGTACGGTCGTTCCAATCCATGAGGCGGGACATCATTTCGGCCCCCACCAACAGGATGGTTTTGGCGGTACCCGCTTTAATAAACTGGTCGGCCACACCTAACCCATATACAAAGCCGGAGCAAGCGGCGTTCATGTCGAAGGCGGGGCAATGAGCGCCTAAGCGTTGTTGAAGTTGGCAGCTCATAGCGGGCATGAAGTAATCTGGGGTACCACTGGTTAGAATGATGAGATCGAGTGTTTCGGGGGCAATATGGGCACTTTCGATGGCTTTAAGAGCGGCTTCATAGGCCAAATCGAGGGTGGATTGGTTGGGGGCGGCGCGATGGCGGGAGTGGATCCCTGTACGTTCTACGATCCAGTCGTGGCTGGTTTCGACAATTTTTTCTAAATCGTGATTGGTTAATTCTTCTGTGGGCAGGTAAGAACCGGTACCCAGGATTCTGCTGTATACCACGCTGAGTTCCTTAAGTGAGTTGTTGAGCGATATGAGAACGAATTTTCTCAGGGAGATTTTCGCGGCCTAGGCGCAGGGCTTCGGTGATGGCGTAAGAGAAGGCGGTTCGCTGGGCATTGCCATGGCTTTTGATGACGACGCCGTTGAGGCCCAGGAAGCAGGCGCCGTTTTGTTGGCGCGGATCATACCGTTTTTGGAGTCGACGAAACGCAGGTTTGAGGAGGAAGGCCAGGCCTTTGGTGTAAAGAGTACTCATGAGTTCTTTTTTGAGGGCATTGAGCAGGATATGAGCCACTCCTTCACTGCATTTAAGGGCAACATTACCCACAAAGCCATCGCAGACGACCACATCAGCTTCCCCATGATACATACCGTTACCTTCCACGAAACCGATGTAGTTCATTTGACCTTTTGCCCGGATGAGGGCATCCGCTTGTTTCACCACTTCGTTGCCTTTGATAACTTCGGAGCCAATATTGAGTAGGGCCACTCTGGGGGAAGGTTTATCGTCCAAGATGCTGGCGCAGACGGCACCCATAACAGCAAATTGGAAAAGATGTTCTGCGGTACAATCAACGTTAGCGCCTAAATCGAGCACTCGCACGAAGCCTTCTCCTTGAGTGGGAGAGACGGCGGGGAGGGAATATACGATGGCGGGACGATCGATACCGGGGAGGGTTTTCAGAACAAAGCGGGCGATGGCCATGAGGGCCCCGGTGTTCCCCGCGCTGACGCAAGCGGCTGCTCTGCCTTCATGCACCAAATTGATGGCCACGCGCATAGAGGAATCTTTTTTGTGACGCATGGCGGTAGCGGGAGATTCATCCATGAGTACTTGTTCGGAGGTAGGGTGTATTTGGTAACGGGCTTTAAGCTCAGGCTTCGGCTTATGTGCTGCAAGAGCGGCGAGGATACTGTGGGCATCACCCACCAACATAAGATGCAAGTCTGAATGGCGTTTTAATGCATCGAGTGCGGCTGGAACGACGACGGAAGGGCCGTGATCGCCCCCCATAGCATCCAAAGATAAGATTATCAACTTAACTTGCCTTTAATCTTCGACCATGTCGACTGTGTCAGGCTGATTAATAACCTGTTTGCCACGATAAAATCCTTTGGCCGTGACATGATGACGAAGATGGGTTTCGCCGGAGGTTTTGTCGATGGATAAGGTAGGGGAAGCGAGGGAATCGTGTGCGCGACGCATATCGCGTTTTGAGCGGCTTTTTCTGGTTTGTTGCACAGCCATAGTAATCTCCGACTAGGAATAGGGGCTTAAAGTGGTTTATTCTAACAAATTTTTGGATTAAAAGCAGCTTTACGTTAAAATCGTGTGGGTTCAGCATGCAACGCCCATATAAGTTAGTTAAGGAATATAATGCAGTCCCACGCTATTATTTTAGCCTCTGGCTCCCCTTATAGGAAGCAGCTGTTAGACCGTTTACGATTACCTTATACGGTGGTACCGCCAGATGTGGATGAAAGCAACCCAGGCCTCTCAGCGCCTGATTTAGCCACCTATTTGGCCGAAAAAAAGGCTCAAACGGTGTCTTTGTTGCATCGGGATGCCATTTGCATTGGGGGAGATCAAGTGCCTTATTGCCAAGGGCAGATTATAAACAAGCCAGGCACCTTAGAAAATAATATTGTGCAATTACAACAATTCAGTGGACAACGGGTCACTTTTTATGGGGGGTTGTGTGTATTGTATCCAAAAAAGCACATACGACGGATCAGTTTGTATCAAACGTCTGTGTTATATCGCTCACTTACATTAGAGCAAATTGAACGTTATGTGGCAAAAGAACCGGCCTTAGACTGCGCCGGTGCACTTAAGCTAGAAGGCTTAGGTATATCGCTCATCGCTGCCATGGACGGAGGAACAGACATCACCGCTTTGATGGGCATGTCGTTGATCCAGTTGGTGGATGATTTAAGATTGTGTGGCGTGGATATTTAATAAGTTACTCAATCTTCTTCCCAATCCGCCCCATCCGAATCTTCTTATCTATCGTATCCCAGCTCATCCAGATACGCACGGCTTTGCCTACCACATATTTGTCTTTCACCAAGCCCCAAAAGCGGCTGTCTCGACTGTTGTCTCGGTTATCCCCCAGCATAAAGTATTCGTTTTGGGGTACCAGAAAGGCGGGTATATCCTGACCTACCACATGGGGTCGAATAAACAGCGTATGTTCGATCCCATTTGTGAAACGTTCAGTTTTCTTCTGAACGGTATACGATTGTCCGTGCAATTCTAAGTCGTAATCCACCCCATCATCGGTTTGAAGTTGGGGTTGTCCGTTGATATAGAGGGTTTTGTGTTTGTATTCTATGGTATCTCCTGGAAGACCCACCACCCGCTTGATAAAATCTTCGGAGATATTAAAGGGGGCATGAAACACCACCACATCGCCCCGTTTTAAAGCCCCCACAGACACCACTTTGGTGCCTAACAAGGGAAGTCGTATGCCATAGGCGTACTTGTTGACCAAAATAAAATCACCCTCCAGAAGACCTGGCTTCATGGAACCTGAGGGGATACGAAAGGGTTCGACCAAAAAAGAGCGCACACAGAGCACCAATAATAATACTGGAAAAATAGCTTCGGCTTGCATAATGAGCCAAGGGGTATTTTTTTTAACAGACAGAAGGCGTCTGGGTTTAAGCCAAATTAAGTCTAATGCCATTAAAAATGCACACGTGAGGACGCCTAATGTTAAAAGGGTTGCAAAGTTCCACGCGATTTCAAACATACGGTATCCTTCTTACTCTTTATCAATTTTCAGTACAGCCAAAAACGCTTCTTGGGGAACTTCCACTGAACCAACTTGTTTCATGCGTTTTTTGCCCCGTTTTTGTTTATCCAACAATTTTCGTTTTCGGCTAACATCGCCGCCATAACATTTGGCGGTGACATTTTTACGCAAGGCTTTGACGGTGGTACTTGCAATGATATGTCCCCCTAGGGCAGCTTGAATGGCCACATCAAACATTTGGCGAGGAATGAGGGTTTTTAATACATCGGCCATTTGGCGTCCGCGGTATTCGGCTTGGG
>JAHFQG010000145.1:0-1923 GCA_023266415.1 Francisellaceae bacterium
CAAACTAACTCTTTTTGGCCCGCGGTGCAATATCGGTGTTACCGTCAATCCTATCTTTACAGTCTATTGGGGGCAGCAGCCTTGTGGTGGTATCAGCGCCAAAATTGGCAAGCCTATGTAGACGAATTTTGGGTATTGAGCCAAACGCAATGGCGCACCCTAGAGACACTCAACATGCCCAAACAAAAAATGGTATATAAACCGAATTTTGTCGAGACACACCACATTCCCCGGGTGCCACCCACTCAAAAAAAAGGATATTTGTTTGTTGGGCGATTAGAAGAGGGGAAAGGCATTGATCGGTTACTGAACCTTTGGCAAACTCTTCCCCATCCAGAGGGGCTCACCGTTATTGGAACCGGGCCCTTGGCTGCCCAATTGCAACAACGGTATGAAAGTCCATCTATCCAATTTTTGGGCGCTCGACAACACGCCGAAACTCTTACTCAAATGGGATCCGCCCGATATGTGTTTCAATTATCCCTCATGGAAGAAACTTTTGGTCTGACCATCATCGAATCATTACAATTGGGGACTCCCGTGATTGGCTTTTGCATCGGTACGCGATCAGAATACATCCAATCAGGGGAGAATGGGTGGTTGACCACCCCAGAAGGCTTAAAGGACACGGTTCTGCGTAGTATGCAGGACACCGAAGCGCAGTATTGTCGTATGAGTGAGCAAGCTCAAAAAGTGGGTAAGCAATTTGAGCCAGCGGTGCTGGTACCTCAGCAATTGGTATTGTATCAAAAAATATTGGGAGCAGGGGAGGGGGCATGAACACAGTTTCCGTGATTACGGTTTGTTTCAACAGTGGCAGTACGTTATCACATACATTAATGTCAGTAAGTGAACAAACATACCCGAAAAAAGAGCATATCGTCATTGATGGCGTTTCCACTGACAACACGGCTGCTGTTTTGGCCCAACATCGCACGGCGTTAGCGGTTTGTCTGTCTGAGCCGGATGCGGGTATGTACGATGCCATGAATAAAGGCATACACCATGCCACAGGGGAGGTGATTGGGTTTTTGAATGCGGATGATTACTATGCCACCCCAGACGCGTTAGCTCAGATTATGGATGCTTTTCAAGATCCCACCGTCGAGGCGGTTTATGGTGATTTACAATACGTTTCGCCCCAATGCCTCACTCAGGTGGTGCGATATTGGCGCTCTTCTCCTTTCAAACCGAGTTTGTTTTTAACAGGGTGGTGCCCCCCCCATCCCACCTTTTATATTCGAAAATCTTGCTTAGAGCGTTTTGGAGGGTTTGATATGCAATACAGAATGGGTAACGATGTGGAATGGATGATGCGTTTACTCGAAGTACACCGCATTACAACGCGCTACTTGCCTCAGGTGTTGGTGAATATGCGTACCGGTGGGGCTTCCAATAATAAGTTCAGCCATATTTGGCTTCAAAACAAAGAAATCATTCGTGCAGCGCGTCAACATCAGTTACCTTTGTCTCTTTTTCGATTTGTCTTTGGCAAAATTTTAAACAGAGTCAGACAATTTTACGTGAGGGCATAGCATGCACACGGTATTGGTGACCGGTTCAGACGGATTTGTGGGCAAGCACCTGTGTCAGGCCCTCAAAGAAGCCGGCTATGAAGTGATACCCGGATCCCGTTCAATGCTGGGTAATTTAGAAAATTTATCCGAAATGGCCTTGATAGGATTAAAAATAGACACCGTGGTGCACGCCGCGGCGCGTGCCCACGTTGTGAAAGATAGATCCAATAATCCTGATCACGCTTTTTATCTGGCCAATGTGTTAGCCACACAACAACTGGCCAAAGCAGCGGTCAGAGCGCATGTTAAACAGTTTATTTTTCTCAGCACCATTAAGGTAAATGGTGAATATACCACCGCCCTTCCTTTTACGGCCGAAGATATGCCCAACCCCAAAGATGCCTAT
>JAHFQG010000145.1:1933-3062 GCA_023266415.1 Francisellaceae bacterium
CTCTCAGTGATTTCCATTCGCCCCCCCCTCTTGTATGGCAAAGGGGTGAAAGGACATTTGGCGCAATTGGAGCGATGGGTAGAACGTGATTGGCCATTACCCTTGGGGGGTATACAAAATGCCCGCAGCGTGTTGGGGGTGGATACTTTATGTCAGTTCATCATCAGGCTGATCCAGCATCCCGAGGTACAAGGCACTTTTTTAGTGGCCGATCCGCATCCTATCAGTACCCCCGATCTCATTCGTCGTATTGCACACACTTTGGGAAAAGAGCCCAAATTGTGGTCCATTCCTGAGAGGTGGTTGATCATCGCTGGGTATTTGACAGGAACCCAAAACAAAGTTAAAAAACTAACACAATCATTGGTCATAAACTGTTCAAATTTTGAACAAATTAAGACAAAGTGAAGCAGGACTTGATCGGGTACGATTTATCCACGAATTATCCACAGATCTATACAAGGTTTTTGTGTATAACCTAAAGGAGCCTTGTTGCATAAAGGGGCCCCCCTATCATACCAGCGTAGGAGCCTTGTTGCATAAAGGGGCCCCCCCTGTCATGCCAGCGTAGGCTGGCATCCAGTCCAACAAAAAAGTTATCTCTTAGCCTGGACTCTAACCTGCGCTGGGGTGATAAAGGAGTTTCTTTTTGGATATGAAGGCAGTAGAATGAAAAACCGAGTTATAGATGGTCGCATGACACATGATCATTGATTTGACACAACAAGCCACCCCAGACACCCTCCCCCTCGAAGCCTGGTTCAATGCCAAGATTACTGAGACCTGTGGTATATCTGTCATCATGATCATACAAGATGCTGTACCCATCGTGTTTGATGCCATTGCTGCCGCAGCACAACAACCGTTTGTACAACAAATCATTTTAATTGATAACGGCAACCATCCTTCCTTACAAAGCGGGTTGCAAAAATTGAACCAAGATATTCAGTTTGTCTGTCTTCTTAAAATTCACAGGCCATTGTCTCAAACAGAAGCCATCCATGAAGCACGTGGACTGGTGACACAACCCTATATATTAGTGGTCGATCAACACCATGCGTTGTCCAATAATGCCACCCATCGCTTACTAATGGCCTCTCACACCTTATCTGGGCGGTGGATGATGGGG
>JAHFQG010000045.1:0-6279 GCA_023266415.1 Francisellaceae bacterium
GCTACACCCAGCACACTTCCTGCCACACCAGATGCCGCAGCACCTGCGGCTGCCACACCCGACACCCCTGCCGCCATGCCTGAGCATGGGCTTCCGACCGATGTGGTTGGGCAATTACAACAAAAACTCGATGGCCAAACCGAAGAAACTGATAAACGTTTAGAAGCCATGGACAGAGCCATCTATCGCCTCAGCAAACGCATGGAACAAGTGCAAGATTCTGTCGGTCAAATGGGTCATGACATGAGTGGTATCAACCAGTCACTCACCTTGTTAGCCAAAGAAATGAAAAAAATGGGGGAACCCATTGACGCCCCTCTGAAAAATGAAATCACCAAAACGGAAACGTTCTCCAGCCCCAACTATGCGGTATATGCCATCATTCCGGGTCGAGCTTGGCTGAAAGACAAATCGGGCCGCACACTCACCGTAACAGAAGGCGATGTCTTGGACCAATATGGCAAAGTATTGGTCATTGATGCCCAGAACAGCGTGGTCATCACCAGTTCGGGTATTACGCTCAGATAAGGAGCTTAGAGTGCCTGTTATTGATCTTGGGGTGATGTTAACCAACTTAAAAAATACTTTCGGAAGCCTTGAACGGCTTATTGGCGCCTTTTCCTATATTGCAGGGATTGTTTTGATAGCCAGGGCCTTATTTTTATTTAAAGCCATGGGAGAACACCCCGGACAGGGACAGAAAGGAGAGCTTGCGGGGCCCATCGTCGCCCTCAGCGTTGGGGCGGTGCTGTTGTATTTACCCAGCAGCATTAGCATGAGTTTGAATACCATTTTTTCCAGCACCTCTTTAGGCACTGCTTCTGAGTTGTTTTCATATACCAGTACAGGCGATGTGGTTAACTGGCAAGAAATGGCAGATGTGTTGGTTAGCTACATGAAGATTTTAGGTCTCATTGCCTTTGTCCGAGGTTGGATTATGATCTCTAAAGTCGGCCATAGTCAGGGCCAACCCGGTCAGCTGAGTAAAGGGGTCGTGCATATTATTTCCGGCATTTTATTGATTAATATCATCGATACGTTAAAAATATTAGGCACCACCTTTGGCTTTGTCGGTTTTTCAGCAGGATAAACATTATGGATTTACTTCCCATTCTCATTACCGCCCGCCGAGACAATTGGCGACATTTTCATGGCAGAAAGCAAAATAAGCATTTTATCAGTATTCAAAAAAAGGTTTGTGAGCGGGATAACTATTCTTGCCGATATTGCGGTTTCTATGCCAAAGAGTTCCAAGAAGTTGTTAACATTGACCACAATTACAACAACAATACCTTCAATAATATGGCTACTGCCTGCAGTTTTTGCGCCCAATGCTTTTTTCTAAACGCCGTTGGCACCGATGATCCCCATATGGATGGCGAAATCATCCATTTACCCGAAATCAGCCAGGCTGATTTAAACAACTTTTGCCGCGTTCTGTTCTGCTCTATGGAAAAAGACACCTCTTATAAAAGCAAACTGCAGTCGGTTTATCTTAACCTCAAAGATCGCGGAAAAGCCATCGAAGACTGCTTTGGCCCCAACAGCAATACCCCGTCCGTATTCGGACAAGGCCTGATTGACTGTAATCTGTCAGAAGAAGCCCTCAATCATCCCTTACTGCAAGAAGTTAGGCTACTACCTATTAAAAAAGTTTTTAAAAAACAAATTGATTATTGGAAAAAAACAGTTTTTGCGAAAATTCCATTATAATGTAATTAGACCCCCTAGGAGAATATTGCCATGAACCTTGCTAAAACCACCCTCACCCTAGCCCTCCTCGTCACCAGTGCCACTGCCTTGGCAGCCACTGGCGGTCAAGACCTACAAGCTGTTGCCGGCAACATCACTGAAAACCTCGGTGCAGTGGGTAAATTAATTTCCGCCGCCAGCTATGTGGCTGGGATCGGATTTGCGTTGGCCGGTATCGTCAAACTCAAAGCCCACCAAGAACAACCCACTCAGGTGCACTTAAGTGCTCCAATTGTCTTAATTGTCGTGGCAGCTGCCCTAATATTCCTACCCTCAATTATCCAAACCGCTGGTCAAACCATCTTCGGAGGCGACCAATCCTCCGCAGGGGTAAAAGGCGAAGGATTGGATATCATTAAATAATGAGCACCCTTCTAGATCCCATCCTAGACAGCATCGATGCGCTTTTGTCTTGGATGGGATCGGCCATCGGCCAAACCAACGAAAACTACTGTGAGCTCGAAACAGCCGACGACAGCCATGTACTCGTCGCCAAAGACGGTTCACTTTTGTCCATTATCCGTCTCTTCGGAGCCACCCAATTGGTGGGCCCTGAAGAGTTTCAACGCATTCATGCCGGTCTCTCCCGCAGTTTTTCAGCCACTTTAAGCCGGCTGGGATACGCCATACAAGTATATTTTTCACACGATCGCTCTACCATTCAGTCTGAAATCGAACAAATCTTCGCCCCTGCTCGGCAAACCGCTGAACGCCTTAAACTCGACCTGAAAGACTTGTTCGAAGAACGCGTTCAACATTTGTCCAAATACTGTGCTTCCGAAGAATGCTTCATCGTGCTCTGGACCCGCCCCGCTGGACTCAGCAAAAATCAATTAGATACCAGCCGAAAAAACAGCTTGGAGGCGTTCAAAAAAGCCAAACTCCCTCCCTTTACAGTCAAAGAAGCCCAAAATATCTTCACAGCCGTCACAGAGCTAAGGGAATCACACGATTCCTTCGTTCGAGCCACCCTCAACGACATGCGAGACATCTCACTCCACGCCAAATTGCTCAATGCCCATGATGCCTTATATGAGGTTCGTAAAAGTGTCGATCCAGCCGCCACTTCCCCCGACTGGAAACCCGTCCTCCCGGGGGATAAAATCCCCATGCGAGAAACCCAAAACCCCAAAAAACACGATATCTCAGAAGTGATGTGGCCCTCCCTACACCGCCAGCTTATTCCGCGTGATGGCGAAGTTATTAATTTACGCACCGCCCGCATCGGTGATCGCCTGTATTCTTCCCTATTCATCGATCTCTTCCCCCAAGATGTCCAGTCCTTCTATGAACTCTTCAAACGCCTAAACGCAAGCCAGGTGCCTTGGCGTATCTCTTTTTTCATTGAAGGAGGCGGCATTCAATCTTTGGGCTTCAAACAGACCCTCGCCAGTATTTTAAGTTTCGCTTCCACTCAAAATAAATTAATAAGTGGGGCGGCTGACCTACTACGCTATTTAAATGACAATACCGACGATGCCGTGGTCAAATTACGTGTCTCAGCCGCCACTTGGGCCAATTTGGGGGATGAAAAAATCCTTCGTACTCGCTCCGCAGAAGTGATGAAAGCCATTCAAGGGTGGGGATTGTGTGAAGTGAGTGAAATTTCAGGCGATGCCTACGCAGGCGCTCTTTCCAGTGCCCTAGCCATCACCACCGCGTCCGTTGCCACGCCTTCCATCGCCCCTATATCGCAAGTGGTTTATATGCTTCCATTTGAGCGCCCCGCTTCCCCTTGGGTAACCGGGGCAACCCTTTTCCGTTCCCCCGATGGCAAACCCTGGCCTTACCAACCCGGTTCATCGCAACAAACTACTTGGATTGATCTTATTTTCGCCCGTCCGGGTTCGGGTAAATCTGTGTTGTCTAATTCCATTAACTTGGCCTTATGCTTACAAGGCGGCATCCAACGCCTGCCTCGTATCTCTATCATTGATATTGGCCCCTCCAGCAGTGGACTCATTTCTTTGTTACAAGAAGCATTACCCAAAGACAAGCAACATTTGGTGGCCTACCACCGCCTGCGTATGACACCCGATTATGCCATTAACCCCTTCGATACTCAGCTGGGTAGCCGAAAACCAACTCCCCAAGAACGCAGTTTTTTAGTGAACTTTGTTACCTTATTAGCCACACCCGTCGGGGATGTCAAAGCTTACGATGGTATTCCCGATATGATTGGCATGTTGGTGGATGAATTGTATAAAACTTTGTCTGATGGCAACAATCCTCACCGCTATACCCGCGACATCAATCCCAAAATCGATGCAATCCTCCCCACCCTGGAGGGGCTTAAATTAGATGCACACACCACTTGGTGGGAAATTACAGATGCTTTATTTGCAAGCGGACATATCCATGAGGCCGTGCTGGCTCAACGCTATACAGCCCCCCTTCTGCCTGATACAGTGGCAATTTGCCGCACCCCAGCCATTGAAGATTTGTATGGCAAAATTGTGGTCCCTACTGGAGAACCCATTTTAAGTGCTTTCACGCGCATGATATCCAGCGCGGTACGTGAATACCCCACTTTATCTCGTGTCACCGCCTTTGATTTGGGCGAAGCTCGCGTGGTTTCTCTCGACTTAGATGAAGTGGCGAAAACAGGGGGCGAGTCAGCCGACAGACAAACTGCGGTTATGTATATGTTGGCGCGTTATGTGTTGGGCCGACAATTTTATTTAACCGAAGACAACCTGGAAGATATGTCTGAGAAGTATCGGGAACACCATCGGACGCGTATTTTAGAGATACGAGAAGACCCTAAACGATTGGTACTCGATGAGTTTCATCGCACTTCTAAGGCTAAAGCGGTGCGAGATCAGGTTATTGTGGACATGCGAGAAGGCCGAAAATGGAAGGTTCAGGTAGCCTTGTTATCTCAATCGTTAGAAGATTTTGAAGCGGTCATGGTAGAGTTTGCAACCTCTATTTTTATTATGGATGCAGGCCCCAAGCAAGCGGTGGATAAATCCGTGAAAACCTTTGGTTTAAGCGAAACAGCTCAATTAGCTTTAACCAATCGAGTCCATGGACCTCGCTCGGAGGGGGCCACCTTTTTAGCACAATTTGCCACTAAATTTGGAATGAACACTCAGCTTTGTACCAGCACATTAGGGCCCATTGAATTGTGGGCTTTTAATACCACGGCGGAAGATGCACGTATCCGAAATGCCCTCTATAAACGCATTGGTTCGGCCGAAACTCGAAAACTGCTGGCCACCCTCTACCCTTCTGGCAGTGCTGCCAATATCGTAGAACAACGCTTAGCCCAACATCGAGATGTGAAAGGTCAATTCAGCGAAGAAGAAGCCACCAGTGTCATTAATGAAATAATTGAGGAAATTATAACAGCCTACAACAGCACAGGATTGGGTGTAAAAGTAAAATAATTTCAAAAATGTTCGTTAAAAACATGTATATGCTTCCGTAATCCGCAACAATCGATTGTATTTGGCTGTTCGATCAGTACGACACGGGGCGCCAGTTTTGATTTGACCTGCATTAAACGCCACCGCTAAATCAGCAATGGTGGTATCTTCCGTTTCACCCGAACGGTGTGAAATAATGGTGGCATAATTGGCCTTTTGAGCCATTTGAATGGCTTGGATGGTCTCGGTGAGGGTCCCAATTTGATTCACTTTAATCAAAACAGCGTTGGCAATCCCGTCTGTTATGCCGCGCCGCAACAACTCTGAATTAGTAACAAACAAATCATCTCCCACCAATTGCACTGCGCCACCCAATTTATCCGTTAAGATTTTCCAACCTGCCCAATCACTTTCATCCAACGCATCTTCCAACGAAATAATGGGATACGCTTTCACCCATTCAGCCAATATATCCACCATACGTTCAGAGGTTAATGTTAGCCCATCGGCTTTTAAATGATACTGCCCATGATGGTAATATTCGGAAGCAGCACAATCTAACGCCAACGCAATATCTACCCCTGGCTTAAATCCAGCCAAATGAATGGCTTCTAAAATAAGCTCAATGGCTTCTGGGTTCGATTTTAAACAAGGCGCAAAGCCTCCTTCATCCCCTACCCCTGTATTCAACCCTTTTTTCTTTAAAATACTTTTTAAGGCATGATAGGTTTCCACCCCAAACCGCAATGCTTCTGGAAACGTGGGTGCTCCTTTGGGCACAATCATAAATTCTTGTATATCCAGCCCATTATCCGCGTGTACACCGCCATTTAAAATATTCATGAGAGGCAAGGGTACCCCATAAGGGCCTTTCCCCAATGCCTGATATAACGGCACACCCAACGCCAACGCGCGTGCTTTTGCCACCGCCAACGAGACAGCTACCAGGGTATTCGCCCCCAGGTAAGATTTATCAGGCGTACCATCTAACTGAATAAGCGCCGCATCTACGGCCTCTTGGCTTTCAACCGATTGTCCTTGTAAAGCAGGCGCAAGAACAGTAGCCACCCCCGCCACTGCTTTTAATACGCCTTTGCCCCCATATCGAGTGCCACCATCGCGCAGCTCTTTGGCTTCCTTCGACCCCGTAGAAGCC
>JAHFQG010000045.1:6289-8917 GCA_023266415.1 Francisellaceae bacterium
CCTCAATGGTGGGATTGGCACGAGAATCTAAGATTTCACGGGCTTGTAAGTGCTGTATTTGCATAAATAAGGACCTTTTTTATGAAAGACACACCCCCTCCCTAACCCTCCCCCGCGAAACGGGGGAGGGGAAAAGAGAGGATGCCCTACCTAGGAGTCCACTCTATTGGACTGGACCCCAGCCTACGCTGGGGTGACAATATCAACCTACGCTGAGGTGACAACATCAGCCTACGTTGAGGTGACAACATCAGCCTATGCTGGGGTGACAACATCAGCCTACGCTGGGGTGACAGGCAAAGTATCTTCCACCCAAGATTCCGACTTTACCACCTTATCCAATGCCTGTAGTGTTTGCAGCAAAGGCTTCATGAGGGCTAACGGCCAAGCGTTGGGACCATCCGACAACGCCTCATGGGGTCTTGGATGGGTTTCCATGAACAACCCTTGCACACCAGCGGCCACAGCGGCACGGGCTAATACTGGGATAAATTCTCGTTGTCCCCCCGTACTGCTGCCCTGTCCTCCAGGTAACTGAACTGAATGGGTGGCATCAAATACGACTGGGCAACCGGTTTGGCGTAATATGGACAGAGAGCGCATGTCCACAATCAGATTATTATATCCAAAGCTAACCCCACGTTCGCATACCATGGCTTGGTGGTTCCCCACTGCTCTTACTTTTTCTACGACGTGTTTCATATCCCCAGGAGCCAAAAACTGGCCTTTTTTGATATTCATGGGTTTTTGCATGCGGGCGACGCGTTGGAGAAAGTGTGTTTGGCGGCACAAAAAGGCAGGGGTTTGCAACACGTCTACCACACTGGACACTTCTTCTAGGGGTGTATTTTCATGCACATCGGTGACGATACGAACACCAAAAGTGTTTTTGATCTGTTCGAGGATGGCCAATCCTGTATCCCAGCCTAAGCCTGTAAAGCTATGCAGGGAAGTACGGTTGGCCTTTTCAATAGAGGCCTTAAAAATAAAGGGGATGCCCAATGATTGTGTTATTTCTTGCAAAATACCACAAATGTCTTCCGTGAGGGTTTTGCTTTCGACCACACAGGGGCCTGCCATAAGGAAGAAGGGGGCTGTATTACTCATGCATGTTTCCCTTGATGGTAGACCATAGCGGCTTGAATGAAGCTGATAAATAACGGATGGCCGTCTCGGGGGGTAGAGGTGAACTCAGGGTGGAATTGACAGCCGACGAACCAGGGGTGATCGGGGAGTTCTATTATTTCCACCAATTGTCCATCTTCGGAGCGACCGGTTACTTTTAAACCTGCCTTCAGCAGTGCTGGTAAAAGTTGGTTGTTTACCTCATAACGATGGCGATGACGTTCATAAATAACGGAGCGGCCATAGGCATCTCGAGCATGACTGCCTTCTAGGAGGTGGCAGGCTTGTTTGCCAAGACGCATGGAGCCGCCTTTGGGCGTTAGGGTATCACGGTATTCACGTTGGCCTTTTTCATCCATCCATTCTTTAATCATAGCAATGACAGGATAAGGACTGTTATCGTCAAATTCGGTGCTGTTAGCACCGCGCATATGGGCTTTGTTTCGAGCAAACTCAATGAGAGCAGTTTGAAGACCCAGGCAGATCCCCAAAAAAGGAACATGATGTTCTCGGGCAAAGCGAATAGCCTCAATTTTACCTTGTATGCCTCGTTCGCCAAAGCCCCCAGGCACGAGAATAGCATCCAGTTGTTCTAAAAGGTCGTCTGCCCCATGCTTTTCGAGTTCTTCTGACTCAATGTAACGAATGTTGACACGAGTCTGGGTATGGATACCCGCGTGGATGAGAGCTTCATTTAAGGATTTATAAGCATCCATGGTGCCATATTTGCCCACCAAGCCCACAGTAACGCTGGCTTTGGGGTGATTTTGGCGATCGACCACTGAAATCCAGTCGCTTAAATCGGCTTCTTTGGCCGTGAGGTGGAGTTTATCCACCACAATTTGGTCGAGCCCTTGTTTGTGCAGCGCAATAGGAATTTGGTAAATGGAGGGCAAATCGATGACGGGGATAACGGCTTTTTCTTCCACATTGGTGAACAGGGCAATTTTTTTGCGATCCACATCCATGAGAGCCCGTTCAGAGCGACAAATTAGAATATCAGGCTGAATACCAATAGAGCGCAGTTCTTTAACGGAATGTTGGGTAGGCTTGGTTTTAAGCTCCCCTGCCGTGGCAATATAGGGCACTAGGGTGAGGTGGATGTACAGCACTCGATCACGTCCCAATTCCACCCCCATTTGGCGGATGGCTTCTAAAAAAGGTAAGGACTCGATATCGCCCACAGTGCCACCAATTTCAATCATGGCCACATCCGCACCTTCGGCGCCTTCTTGGATGCGGCTTTTAATTTCATCGGTGATATGAGGGATAACCTGGACGGTGGCGCCTAGGTAATCGCCCCGTCTTTCTTTTTGGATAACGTCGGCGTACACCCGACCGGAGGTAAAGTTGCTTTTGGAGGACATGGTAGAGTGGACAAAGCGTTCGTAGTGGCCCAAATCGAGGTCAGTTTCAGCGCCATCTTCGGTAACAAACACTTCCCCGTGTTGAAAGGGGCTCATGGTCCCTGGATCAGTGTTGATGTAGGGATCTAATTTGAGT
>JAHFQG010000146.1 GCA_023266415.1 Francisellaceae bacterium
TTCATAAGTCTTTCGGCCCATAATGACAGGTTTTCCAATGGTATTTTTTTTAAACCATTTTAGATCGTTAGGCAAATGCCACAATAGGTGATTGTCTTTCCCCAAGCCTCGATTATTATCAAAGGCGGCAATGATACTCATGTTCATACTGAAATCGGTGCCTTAATATGTGGGTGAGCTTGATAGCTTGTCAGCACAATATCTTCTAAGCGAAAATCCTCTATTCGTTGAATATGGGGATTTAATTGAAGGGTTGGCAAGGGAAAGGGGGTACGGGACAATTGTTCGTGGGCTTGGTCCAAATGGTTGCGGTAAATATGGACATCACCAAAAGTATGGATAAACTCACCCACTTGCAAATTGGTCACTTGGGCAATCATATGGGTAAGTAATGCATAGGACGCGATATTGAATGGAACCCCCAGAAACACATCCGCGCTGCGCTGATACAGTTGGCAGGATAACTTATTATTTGCCACATAAAATTGCACCAAACAATGACAGGGTGGTAATGCCATATGGGGAATATCGCCCACATTCCAAGCGGAGATAATGAGTCGACGGGAGGTGGGGTCTTTTTGAATCTTCTCGATGAGGGTGGCGATTTGATCGACCGTTTGACCGTCTGGGGTAGCCCAAGCACGCCATTGGCGGCCATAAATCGGGCCTAAGTCCCCATTTTTATCGGCCCATTCGTCCCAGATGGTTACTTTATGGTCGTGGAGATATTTTAGATTGGTGTCTCCACGCAAAAACCAGAGTAACTCGACAATAATAGAGCGAATAGAGCATTTTTTAGTGGTCACCAAAGGGAAGCCTTGACTCAGATCAAAGCGCATTTGATGACCAAATAAGCTAACAATACCCGTACCAGTTCGATCCGCTTTTTCAGTGCCGTGCGTTAACACCTGGCGCATGAGGTTTAGATAAGGTTCCATAGATACTTCTCCAGCCAATAAATGCGCCAACGATAAATAAAGGTATAGACAGCAATTGTCCCATGGTGAGCCAATGAAAGGCAATAAACCCCAAGTGGGCATCGGGTTCGCGATAAAACTCAACGATAAACCGAACCAACGCGTATCCCATTAAAAATAGGGCAGATATCTGGCCTAAGGGGCGTTTTTTGCGACTGGCTATGAACAGTATCGTAAACAACAAGAGGCCCTCTAACAAGGCTTCATACCATTGTGCGGGGTGTCTGGGCAGTGTATCAACATGGGGAAACACCATCCCCCACTCTGTGTGGGTGGGACGTCCCCACAGTTCCCCATTAATAAAATTACCCACGCGCCCCAACCCCAAACCAATAGGCACAGCCGGTGCGATGAAATCGGATACAGCCAAAAAAGGCAAGTGGTATTGACGCGCAAAGGCGAATAAAGCCAATATCACGCCTAAGAGCCCACCGTGGAAAGACATACCGGGTTCCCAGAGGCGCAAAAGGAATAAGGGATCAGTCCATAGGAGTGATAGGTGGTAGAACAGCACATATCCGACCCTACCGCCAAACACCACGCCCAGCACCATAAAAAATAGGAGTTCTTGTTGTGTTTCAGTGGTGAGAGAGGGGAGGTAAAGATGACGGCGCGTGCTTAAAAAAAGACTGCCCAAGATAAAGCTGATGAGATAAAAGAGGCCATACCAATGAACAGTTAGTGTTCCCACTGAAAATGCCACTGGATTAGGTGCGGGATATAACCAAATCATAGGCTCAAGCCTCCCCTAGAAATGTCGATAAAGCTACTACGATTCAACCACTTTGGTTATTGGTGATAGGCCATGGACACTCTCAAGAAACTTGTCATACCGCTTCTGGTGCTGTTTGGGCTTTACTCAGCGGTATGGTTTAAGGCATCCAGCATGATACAACGCAGTCTATCGGTACAACTGTACCATATTCAGTCCCTGGTCGAACAGGTTGGAGGGGAATTGAAGATAGATCCCGTTCAGGTGTCTGGTTACCCGATGAAGTTAGTTGCATCAATAAACCATGTCACTTTAACGCTGAATGAAGAAGGATCTGATAATACAGTGATATTCGAAACTCCCTTGATGATTAAACATGCGCTTTGGGAAAAAAGTATTTCGATTACTTTCCCCCAACGCATCACCAATATTGTTGGGAAAGCACGCCATACGCTTATCATGGCTGCCCCAGCGGTATTCTCCCTTCAATTGGATGGTCAGCCATTGGTCATTGGGTTAACTTCGTTGATCCACCATTTACCCGTACAGTGGGAGAAGCACGTACAAAATATTCAATGGGTGGTACCAGAGGGGACTTTGTATGAAGGTACTTCCTCTGACACACCGATGGTATCGTGGCACCCTAAGACTCTGTCTTTGAGTTTACGTACTTCTGCGCAACAGAAAAAGGTATCAGGCAGGGTGACTTCTGAAGGATTTACCATACAAGCAGGGTATTTAGATTCGTTAACCCAAGCTGTTCCTGAGCCATATGCGGATAAAATAGACTTGCCTGCTTGGCAGACTCTACTGACGCTGATGACAAGTAACGTCTCGTTGTTGAATAATACGGTCTTTCATTTGAAAACAGAAGCGGAGATCACGCAACTGTTAAACCCTTTTCAATACCAGCGGGTAGAAGCAGCAGCCTCGCTAACGAATGCGCACTGGGAAATTCAGATGAAAGCTGAGATGAGCCATGAGCCCAAAACAGATTTAACGCCCTTTGGATCAGGTAAAATAACCATCGAACAGTACCCTATGTTGTTCACCTTCTTGCATGATCTTTACCCCTATGTACAATTATTGAAAATGCCTGCTTGGCCCGTGTTAGATGAAACCTATTATCAAACATTGATGAGCATTTTAGAGGCGATTGGAAAGCAGTCTGACTATCAATCGTTGGCATTTCAGATTGAACGTCAACCTCAAGGGGGCCTAACCATTAATGGGGTTCTTTTGACTGACATACAAACTCAAATTCACGACCGCATTTTGAATTTGAAAAAAATACAAGCTGAAAAAGCGGCGGCTGCAGCTCGGCCTACGGCCCCTGTTTTGTCACCCGAAGAATTAAAGG
>JAHFQG010000147.1 GCA_023266415.1 Francisellaceae bacterium
TTTTGCGGCGGTGTTTGTTTCCCCTGTGGTGGATGAAACCATTGAAATTAATATTAATCCGGCCGATTTACGCATTGACACTTATCGAGCGTCTGGGGCGGGGGGGCAGCACGTGAATCGAACCGATTCAGCCATTCGGATCACCCATTTTCCGTCTGGAATTGTGGTACAATGCCAAAACGAGCGATCTCAACACAAAAACCGGGCACAGGCCATGAGCCAGCTAAAAGCCAAGCTGTACGAGCGCTCTTTGCGTGAAAAACAGGCAGAGCAGGCAGCCATAGAAGCTAATAAGTCCGATATTGGCTGGGGCTCCCAAATTCGCTCCTATGTGTTAGATGACTCACGTGTTAAAGATTTACGCACCGGATACGAAACCACGCATACTCAATCGGTGCTCGATGGCCAAGGCCTGACCCCTTTTATTGAAACCAGTTTACAAAGCGGATTTTAATCATGCCTAACCCCGATTTACCTGAAGAGCCCCTCGATTTAAACGCCCAAATGCAAGTTCGTTTGGACAAATACCACACTTGGCAAGCCACCGGGGAAGCTTACCCCAACGATTTCAAACGCACCCACTTGGCGTCCAATATCCTGGCTGCTTATGGCAATCATACTGCCGAACAATTAGAAACCGAAGCTATGCGGGTGAAAGTGGCCGGCCGTATTCGCCTCAGGCGCTTGATGGGTAAAGCCAGTTTTGTCCACTTACAAGATATGTCAGGACATATCCAGCTGTATGTCCGACAATCCGACTTACCTGAAGGAGCCTATGAAACCTTCAAAAATTGGGATATTGGGGATATTGTGGGGGCCGAAGGCACGGTGTTTAAAACCAAAACGGGGGAGTTGTCGGTGAAAATCACCCATATCCGCCTGCTTACCAAGGCCTTGCGGCCTTTACCCGATAAATACCATGGGCTGACTGATCAAGAGCTGTGCTATCGACAACGCTATGTCGACCTTATCACCAATGAACATTCTCGCAAAACCTTCCTCATTCGCTCTGCGGTGGTGCAAAAAATGCGAGAATATCTAAATGCTGATGGGTTTTTAGAGGTGGAAACCCCCATGATGCATCCCATTCCAGGGGGGGCGATGGCCAGGCCCTTTACCACGCATCATAATGCGCTGGATATCCCTTTGTATCTACGAGTGGCGCCCGAGCTTTATTTAAAACGCCTGGTGGTAGGGGGGTTGGAACGGGTGTTTGAGCTTAACCGAAATTTTAGAAATGAGGGGGTGTCTACCCGCCATAACCCTGAATTCACCATGTTAGAATTTTATCAAGCCTATGCCGACTATGCCGATTTAATGGCGCTTACCGAAGATATGTTGCGACACGTGGTGCAATCGGTGATGGGGCATACCCTTGTTCAGTATCAAGGGCACACACTTGATTTTGCAGCGCCTTTTCGTCAAATGACGGTACTTGAAGCCATTTGTGCGTATAATCCAGATATTCAAATGGCTGACTTACATCATATCACCCGGTTGCAAGCTATTTTGCAACAACGAGGGTTGCCACTAGCACCGCAACACGACTTGGGTCAACTGCAAATTCACCTTTTCGAAACAACAGTCGAAGCCAAACTCATTGAACCTACCTTTATTACCCAATACCCCACCTCAGTTTCTCCGTTGGCTCGTAAAAACAACCAAGATAATACCATCACCGATCGCTTTGAGTTTTTCATTCTAGGTCGAGAAATTGCCAATGGGTATTCTGAACTCAATGATCCCCTCGACCAAGCCGACCGTTTTCGACAACAAGCCACCCAAAAAGAGGGGGGTGATTTAGAGGCCATGCATTTTGATGCCGATTACATCACTGCCCTCGAATATGGTTTACCCCCCACCGCGGGAACTGGTATTGGCATTGACAGGTTTGTTATGTTGCTTACTGACTCCGCTTCCATCAAAGATGTTATTTTGTTTCCGCTGATGAAACCTGTTTAAAAAACTCATACATCGTTACCAATCGCTGAATATCTTCTGCCCGATGTGCCGCATTCAACACCACTCGTAATTGGCTTTGTGGAACTGTGGGGGGGCGAATGGCAGAAACCCACAATCCCGCTTCTTTTAACATGGTTGCAAGCTGAATGGCTTGTTTGGCATTCTCTAATAAAATGGATTGAATGGCCCCCACGGACTGGATGCCAGCCTGCGCTGGCATGACAGACATGCTCCCAAAAAAATCAATATTCTCCCTCAACCGCGCCCCCACCGGTTCGTTCTGTATCACGTTTAACGCCGCTAAACCCGCTGCCATTAATACTGGGGGTAAAGCGGTATTAAACAAATGTGTTCGGGTGAATTGCAATAAAGTATGGTACAGCGTTTCATCAAAACACCCCACAAATGCGCCATAACTGCCCAAGGCTTTACTCAAAGTGCCCATATAAATCAACCGAGGATGCGCGGTGGGAGGTGGTATAACCCCAATGCCATGCGCATCATCATAATAAACAAAAGCCTGGTAACGTTCGGCCAATTTCAATAGTTCAGCCAGCGGTGCGCAGGAGCCACTCATGCTGTATACCCCTTCTACTACAATTAAAGTAGGGGCTTCTAATGTTTTGAGCTTTTGTTCACAATGCGTTATATTATTATGGCGAAACCGTGTCCAAGGCACATCCGCCAAACGCGCCCCATCAATTAAAGAGGCATGCGCTTCTTTATCTAATAAAAGGCTGTTCATGCCTAAGGCCGGAATAACCCCCGTATTCGCCAAATACCCATTGCTCATTATAAATCCATACGGAATTCCCAGCCACTCGCCTAGTTTTTTTTCTAAAGCCTGCTGCAAAGGATGATAACCTGTTAAAGTGGGGGCACTGCATGCGCCCACCCCATAGCGCGCTAAAGCTTCTTGTGCCGCGTGTACCACTTTGGGATGATGTGCTAAACCTAAATAATCGTTGCTGCTAAAATTGATATACGTTTTTTGTGTGCGGGGCGAATATACTTCGCGC
>JAHFQG010000148.1 GCA_023266415.1 Francisellaceae bacterium
CTTTCAAGGTTGGATGTTTGTCGACTGGCATACCTCGTCCATTATCTTCAACGGTAAGAGAGCCATCGGTATGTAAGATCACGTGTATGGCGTTGGCATGTCCAGCCAGTGCTTCATCCACGCTGTTGTCGACAACTTCTCGTGCCAGATGGTTCGGCCGTGTGGTATCCGTGTACATACCGGGCCGTTTTTTAACGGGATCGAGCCCGCTGAGGACTTCGATAGATTCGGAGGTATAGGTGTTCATTGTATCTTATTTAAAATCGCAAGCTTAATTCTAACCAATCTCGCAGCAATTCGTCTAATTTTTCTTGCTCCAAGAACGCTTGGGTGGGATCAGGTAGGGTATGCGCTTCAGTTAAATCATACCCCCCAAAGCCTACCACTTCGGCCAAACGGGCATCGTGGTAAATCCGAACCCACATGACATGGCGAGATAGCCAAGGTTCTGGCTTAGGGTAATGTTGTTGAATACGGATGAGGGCGGTATATCGGGTTTCCTCTTCCACCCCAAAGATAAACCGACCAATGTGACCTAAGTAAATACACCGCTGTGTCCCAACCGCCCAGGTGCTGGGCAATAATTGTATGAATTTCTGATAGTTATACGTCTCCAGCAAGAGACGGCGGTCCAAATTCGGGGCAAAGTGTGCGGGTTGTTTCTCAAACATAATCCATCCTAGACCCATGTTCTACCCTAAGCATAGCTCAGGGTTTCGGTCTAGACACAGGAGATGGAAATAGATTTATTGGGATATACCATCCATCAGACATAGAATAAATCTGGATGAGGGGTGGGGGTGACGAGGGGGGTAGCGGAATACATATTCGGGCTAAAGCTGTTTCTAATAGCGCATGGTATTGTCTGTCATTTCCAAGTATATCTAGTTGAATAGCTTTCGGAAGCTGTTCAATGAGTAGGTGGGGATGATCTGAAAATCGTTCTAGTAACCACTCAAGCTTGTTATCCTTTGATTTTAAAGCAGCGCACCATTGCAACAAGGTGATCCCTTCATGCGTCACATGAGTCAGTGCTTGGTGCTTCTCAGCAGGCGACAAATTATCCCAAAACGATTGCCAGAGCCACTGACTCAATTGCAGTTTTCCCAATAAATACCGTAACACAATCCCTGGGGCTTGGTAGAGATTAAAAGTAGCCTCTACCACATCGGGTGTTTCAAATCGACAGCAGAGCAACAATGCTGCCTCGCGAATTCTTCCATAAAAAATAGCCAATTGACATAAAGTATCGTTATTACGGCCCACATATCCATAAAAATCGTTATGTTGCAAGATAAGTACTTTTAAGTATTTGATCCTAGTTGCGTCATTTAAACGGGTACTTATAAGACATTGTCTCACAATCTTTCCAACAAATTGATCTTGGCTTAAAAAATTTGAAATGAGACCCATTTGTTTAGTTACTGAAATAACTTTTTCAAAAATTACCCTATCACCCCGTTCAATGGCATACAGCAGTAATTCTCGGGCATGAAGCACAAAAATAGCAGGCTCTTTTTTTATTTCCTCCATTAAACTAAAAATAATATCATGTCTGATGGTAATGGGGCCTATTGTTTTATCAAACAGAACAAAATTCATAGGATAATGCCCTGCCTTTTTTTTATGCCAATAGGGGGAAACAACCCCTGGAACAGACTCTTGGGGATCTTCTTGGATATTTTTAAAGAGATCCATCACATATTGAAAATCGATAGGGGCACTGGACTGTTTTTTAGACTGTAAAGGTTCTTTTGGCATAAACTTTACCCACTTTTCATCAAAGTGGGCAAGCTATCATAAAAGAAGTTCATAGATCAACTTTTTTTGTGGCGTAGCAACAACCATTGTAACGCTAAAAAAGTAGTAGCCGACTGAATTTTCCCCTGTTGCAACAACAACGGAACATCCGACAAAGGGATGTTATGCACCAAAATATCTTCTCCTTCATCGGTCAATCCATGAATACCTGGATGTTGTGGCGCCACAATAGGGGCATAAAAAATGCAAGTTCTCTCTGAAAAAGCCCCTGGAGAGGGATAGCATTCGGCAATGGGCAGCAAGGTGTCCACCCTACAATTGGCTTCCTCTAAAGCTTCTCGGCGAGCCGTGTCTTCAGGTGTTTCCCCCGCATCCATGAGGCCTGCCACACACTCCAACAACCAAGGACTTAAGGCAGTTTGACCCAGAGGCCCTACCCGAAATTGCTCAATCAACACAACAATTTTCTGAGCTTCATCGAACAACAATACCACCACCGCTTGACGACGTTGAACTTGCTCGCGATCTCGCCAGGTGCTCCACTGACCGTCAAATTGTTTATACCGTAAATGATGCAGCACCACGGTATGCAGCCCTTGATATAAGGGAGTTGTTTTGCTAACTTCTACATCGCTTGCCTGCCATCGACTGTGCCACATTCATCATGCCCCTTAACACTTACCATTGTAATATGGTAGGGGCGAGGCGTGCCTCGCCCGTGGTGACTCGCCCCTACAATACTATTCTGGTATCATACCCTGATTTCGGTGAAAAATGGATGGGAACCGTGGTGAAGCGTTTACTCTGGAGCCTTATCGCAGGCCTCGTCTCAAGCCCCTTGTATGCAGTAGACTTACAAACCTTATATCAATGGGCCGTTTTGGAAGATCCCACCTTTGCCGCGGCCAAAGCCACTCGCTTGTCTAGCCGAGAAGCTGCGCCACAGGCATGGGCAACAGTACTTCCAAGTATTTCAGCTAACTATAACGCCCAACGTGTCAGAACCAATTCCCCTGTTTATGGCAATTATTCTCTCAATTCTCGCAATGTTATCCTGCAACAAACACTTATCAATATACCCAGTTTTACCGCTATCGCCGAAGCACACCATACCCGCATCCAAGCCGATGTCACCCTAGAAGCCGCCCATCAAGATCTTATTATGCGAGTAGCAAATCAATATT
>JAHFQG010000046.1 GCA_023266415.1 Francisellaceae bacterium
TGACCGATAAAGAACTCCAACGTGCTAAAACCTTGTGGTTGGCAAATACCACTTATACCAGTGATTCCGTAGACCAACAAGCCTTGAAAATTGGCGCCTGGGAGAACCTTGGATTGCCATGGGAGACCGCAGACACATTTGATGCCCTCCTTCAAACCATCACCCCAAACGACATTCAGGCGGTCGCCCAACAATATTTGGGCCCCAATAACCGCTCAGTCGGATTTTTAAACCCTGCCTCACAAGGAACTTAACATGCGCGCTATCCTGCTTATCGCCAAAATTGTGTTGGCGCCTCTGCTGGTCCTCTCTGTTTGGTGGGGGATCGCCCATTATGCCAAGCCCCCCTTCTTTAAACCTCAAACATCCCAATCACTTTTACGCGCTAAAACCTGGACGCTCAAAAGCGGTATGCAGGTGTATTGGCTACCCGCCACCACACCCCATATGGTAGACATCACCGTGGCTTTCGATGCAGGGAGTCGATACGATGGTGCACTTTTTGGCTTAGCCTCTCTCACCAATCGCCTCTTTTTAGAGGGTACCACCACCCTCAATGCCACCCAATTCAGTGAAGCCATGGCTTCTCTGGGGGCAAAAACGGGGGCCCAAATGGACCGAGAAATGGCCATGCTTCATCTTCGCACCTTAAGCCAAGAGCCCTATCGCCTAAAAGCCATTGATTTGTTTGTGGATATGCTTTCTCACCCAGGTTTTCGAGCCGAAGATTTGGCCCGACTCCAAAACCAACGCTTGGTCCAGCTTACGGAAGATAACCAACGTCCGGCTCGTTTGGCTGAAAATGCATTTTATAACGCCGTGTTTAACCACACTTCTTATGCGCATTCCCCTCAAGGGACACCCGAGAGCGTACGTGTCATTACCCCGAATCATGTGTTGAATTTTTATCAACAATTTTATACGCCCGAGCACATGACCATTGCCTTTGTGGGAGATATCACGGAAGCAGAAGCCCAAAAAACCGCAGAACAACTAGCCAACCAACTTCCTGTGTCTCTTCGTGAATTGCCTCCCTTGCTCGCCTTTACCGCAGCCCCACCAGAGCATCAAAATATTACTTACCCTTCTGAGCAAACCCACATTTGGCTGGGAGGGCTTAGTTTAGATCGGTCTGATCCCGATTATATTGCCCTCAGCCTTGGGCAATATATTATGGCCAGTTCAGGCATGAACTCCCTACTGTTTGAAGCTGTGCGCAATGAAAAAGGTTTGGCCTATTCCGTGTCTGGCACGCTGACTCCGTTGACTTCTCACAGTTTGTTCACCATTTTTGCCCAAACTCGCACCACGGAAGCTCAAGAAACACTGAGTACCATCACGCAAGAACTGGAGCAATTTCTGAAGGAAGGGCCCACCGAAACGCAGCTTTCATTGGCCAAAGAAAGTTTGATGGGCAGCATGCCTTTGTGGTTCATTGACAACCGAACCATTGCCGATACTTTAGCGTATTTGGGTTTTTACCATCTGCCACTTGATTATTACGATACCGAAATGGTCCGTCTCAACGCCACCTCAGCCAAAGAGGTTCAAACCGCTTGGCAAAAACATATCCATCCCAATCAATTTACTATCATCACGGTAGGGCAGCCATGATTCGTATTATTGGAGGGCAATTTCGAGGGCGTAAAATCCCTGTGCCACCCACCGCTCGCCCAACGCCCGATCGGGTGCGGGAGACTTTATTTAATTGGCTCAGTGCCTCTGTTGAAGGCGCTCGATGCTTGGATTTGTTTGCAGGCAGTGGTGCTTTGGGGCTAGAAGCCCTATCCCGTGGGGCCCGATGGGTAACTTTTTGCGATAAAACCCGAGCGGTGGCTCTGCATTTACAAGCCCAAACGGAACGTCTTTCTATTGTTGATGTATGTGATATCTCTTGTGGAGATGCGGAGCGTTTCTTAAAAATCCCTGTCACAGAGCCTTATGATATTGTGTTTTGTGATCCCCCTTTTCGGCAAGATTGGGGCCCTAAGTTGCTTGCCTTATTACCTGCACATATGGCGTCTCAGGGCCTGCTTTACTTAGAAACAGAAGCTGACACCCTACTGGATATCCCCCCTGATTGGGTGGTTCTGAAAGAAAAAACCGCGGGGCAAGTCAGGTATCAATTGTTAATGAGACAGGCATTATGAAAGTGTATTGTGTGGGCGGCGCGGTTCGGGACGAGCTTCTGGGCCTACCTATCACCGATCGAGATTGGGTGGTGGTAGGAGAAACCCCGGACAAAATGCTTTCCTTAGGGTTTAAGCAGGTGGGCAAAGATTTTCCTGTCTTTTTACATCCGGATACTCAGGAAGAATATGCTTTAGCCCGAACTGAAAAAAAGGTAGGGCCGGGGTATCAGGGCTTTATATGCCATGCCGATCCGTCCGTAACCCTAGAAGAAGACTTAGCCCGACGCGATTTAACCATTAATGCCATGGCCCGTACATCTGATGGTACCCTAATAGATCCTTTTCACGGCCAACAAGACCTTCAAAACCGCTTACTCCGCCATGTCTCCCCCGCCTTTTCGGAAGATCCACTCCGAGTTCTGCGGGTGGCCCGATTTATGGCCCGTTATACCCATTTAGGGTTTCGGGTAACGGAAGAGACGTTGGCGTTGATGCAAAGCATGGCAAAGGAATTAACAGCTCTTTCTGCAGAGCGGGTGTGGATGGAATTGGAAAAAGCCTTAGCAGCGCCAGCGCCTCAAGCATTTATTCAAACTTTGCGGGCTTGCAATGCATTATGCCTGGTATTGCCCGAAATTGATGCTTTATATGGTGTGCCTCAACCCCTCAAACATCACCCTGAGGGGGATACGGGTAAGCACATTGAATTAGTTTTAGAACAAGCGGCTAAATTATCGCCTGAACCGGTGGTCCGCTTTGCGGCACTGATGCACGATGTGGGGAAAGGCACCACCCCACCTGATTTATGGCCCAAGCACCATGGGCATGAAGAGCGCGGGGTTACGTTGGTCAAAAAGTGTTGTGAGCGGCTGAAAGTCCCCCATCATTTTACAGCATTGGCGTTAGCGGTAACGCAATATCATGGATTGGTGTATCGTATTCAAGAGCTTCGTCCTGCCACCGTGCTCAAAGTGCTGTCTCGGGTAGATGCTTTTCGCCGCCCTGAACGGCTCCCTTTGTTTTTACAAGCCTGTGAAGCCGATTTCAGAGGCCGACCGGGGTTTGAAACCAAACCTGATATAGTGTCGAATGTGTGGATGCGCTGCTTTGAAGCTGCCCAAGCGGTGGATGTTAAAGCCCACATCACCCCCACTATGACCGGCCCAGATATCGAACAAATCGTGCAGAGGCTCCGGGGGGAAGCCATTGGAAGCGTTAAGAGGCTTTTGGCCCCAGATTCGGGGATTTAGGAGGAACCCAGGGCTTTATTTTGGCACAGGGCTCGGATAATGACATTGGGCCACTAAAAATCACTGCTGGCGGCGTCGTTTGTGCCTCCTTTTGGCTTTTTGCTGCCTCATACGCTTCCTGAGTTTTTGTGGTGGCAACTTTCCCCGCCTCGACTTTTAAATGGGCAAGAGCGCTATCCGTCATAGACTCATACGAGACATAGGATGTGTTCTTTGCAAGAAGGTCTGATTTTGTTTTATACTCATATGCAAAACCAACATTTTTTTGATATAATGGCTGTTTTTCTTGCCCATTCCTTTCCAAAAAACCCACTAAAAACCATAGATCTCCATTTGTTTTATCAAACAAATACTGATCTTTTAATTCTGCTTTATTGGACAATAATTTTCCATCTTTTCCTATTTCAATGTCATAAGAGACTCTATCTCCAGGCTTAAAGCTGCTTTTAATTTTTTCTGGCACTTTGTTAAATACAGTACTTGTGGAAAATACAGTACTGCCATCCGGTTTCGTAATCTTATGAGCTAACTGAATGAGTCCTTCCGCACCGAAAGTTTCATCATGAACTATATTGACAAAAGCTGTCCCATCTCGTTCCTGCCTAACATACATCAGTGGGAATTGACCAATTGGTTTATGCCCATTTACTTCAGCATTAGCCCCCTGTGCTTGCAAAAAAGCAATATGTGCATCTGATAGATAGGGAACGCTAAATTTCACTGCTTTTTTCGCTTGAAGGTCTTTAATCTGTTTAATTTCTTCATCAGTTTTTCCGTTTTTGAGTGCGGATATATCACCTAGAAGAGTCAAATCAAGATAATTTGTACCCGTCATGAAAGACATATTTGGCAAAGCCGCCACCTGCGCAAGAACCTCTGCTCTTTTTTCTTGCTCTCGTTGCTCTTTCGTCTGAATCCATGGGAATGTATGCTCAAGAGAAAATGTTTGTTTGCCTTCAAACATGGCTACCAAGCTTGCAACGGGGGATGGAGATTTTGCAATTTGGTTAACTGTCTTTTCGAGGAATTCAGGATTAATACTCTTCCCATCAGCTGCAGCCGCTCCCGGAAAAAACTCAAGGCGTTCTTTTAAAGATTCATCCCCCATCCCCCCATGAGCCCGTATCAATTTACCTGATGGGTCTATTACCTTGCAACAACCCCAATAACTTGTCAAGGCACGTTGAAAATCACCTGTTTCTTCAGAAACATAATTTAAAAATCCTTTTAAAAACTGTTCGTTTTTCTCCAGAGTTTGTCCAGTCGCTTTGGCATATTCCGCTTGAAGGTTAGAAAACAGTTCTTCGGAGCCCATTGTTTTGACACAAATATACTCAAGATAAGCTATTCGAATCTCCAAATTAGACAGTTTTTTCTCAGAAATGTGCTTGTCGACTAACTTTCTCTTTTTGATTTCACTTAGCACGTACTCTTCTTTTGCTTTTGCTTTTTCTTTTGGGTCCTTGTCTTTAAAATTCTCCTCAAATCCTTTCTCCCCCTGGATATCCTTTCGGATCAAAAAATCCTGGAAAGTTTCTACTGTTGGCGGCCACCATGGACGGCTGTTTTCAAAAACAGCCAACTGTCTAATCGCCTCTGTGTTTTTATTGCGAGCTTCTTCAAATCGCCTGTATATCATATCTCTGTTGCCAGCAACCACATGCACTCTACCCGAAAATTGGTCGGATATTTTGGGAATAAAATTCATTAGAAAAACATTAGAAGATGGTGTTTTTGCATTTTGCTTCAAAAACCTGTCTGGGCTTCCCTCAATATTGTTCCCAAACATATCCCCAACAAACGTCAAAGAAACGCTGTTTGGTATTGAAAAATCTTTAATGCCAATTATGCTTCCCTCTGAATCCTTGTCGATCTCAAACTTTACTCCAGCTGGCTCGTATTGCTTAAGAATATCTATCAGCTTTCCTATGTTTCCTTCTATGTCAGGAAAAATAATTTCTATTTTTGAACTTTCTGGCATTTTTAATGCGTGTGGCATAATGATTTTCCTTGCAAATTCCCCTTGCTCCAAATACTTCCCTCTAAGGTACATTAATGTTTAAATTTAGGCTTGCTTGGCTTGTTTGATTTGATTGATTCCAAACATTCTTTTATATTATCCTCTGGTATTTTCAATGTGTCTGTTAGAAATTTTTCAATATTTTCCTGCGCGATAGTCGTTTCACAAAGATTCCCTTTTGGGCCTCGAAGAGTGGATGAACTTAGAGCCGGGTGTGGAGCGACAGTTCTCTGTGTAACCCGTATAGCGCAGTCCATATTCTCAAAAACCAGCTTCAATCCCCCTTGTTCGTTCAGGGATACGGACTGTAAATCAGTCGTGCCCTTCAAAAGAGGGCTCCACTTTGTTAATTTGGCACTCGGATCAGAAAAATCACTCTTATCAAGCTCTGGCATAAATGCCCCCCTCTTTGTATAGGAAGATATATCCTATTCAGAGTGTAGACCATTTTAGGTTATTTTTCTGACATATATCCATATATGCAAAAAAATCCTATTTTCATGCCAGATAGATACTATTGGCCTTGTTGCATGAATGGCCATGTTTCCACGTCATCCCGAACATTGTGAGGGATCTCCTAAGAGTGGCATAGAGGGAGATCCCTCGCTACGCTCGGGATGACGGGCTACGCTCGGAATAACGGGCTACGCTCGGGATGACTTAACAAAATATATACTACGGGCAACTGGATGCCAGTTTTCACTGGCATGACATCCAGAATGCCTGATTCATGCAACAAGGCCGTTTAAAAGCCTTATCTTGACTTCCCCCGGCCACTCTATTACAGTTTACGCCATCACGGGGGTGCCCCATCGGGGGCTGAGACACATACCCCAATACCTGATCGGGATTATGCCCGCGGAGGAAGTGACCAATGCCCCCCCCATTTTATCGTTTAATGCTTATTACCGCGCTAAATGATGCCCCTATTGCCCCTTATTTGTCGTTTATCCACACTTGTGCAAAGGCCGGCATTACGTCCGTGCAACTTCGAGAAAAAAATCAAGATCAACCTTTTTTAATCGAATTTGGAAAAGCCCTCCAAAAAATACTAGCTCCTTACTCTATCCCTCTCATTGTCAACGACGATGTCTCCCTGGCGTTAAAATTAGGGGCTGCAGGCGTCCATGTGGGACAAACCGACATGCCCCCCAAGGAAGCGCGCCGACACCTAGGGCCTCATAAAATCATCGGGCTTTCCATCAACACCTTCGCCGATTTAGAACATGCCAATACCCTACAAGAGGGCCCCACGTATGTCACCGCCAATGGCGTTTTCCCCTCCCCAAACAAACAAATTAAAAACCCCTGGGGCTTGAATGGCTTGGCAGCCCTAAGCCCCCTCTCTCGTTACCCCCTCACCGCCATTGGAGGGATCACCCTAAATACCCTCCAACCAGTCATCACAGCCGGGGCTAAAGGCGTGGCCGTCATTAGTGCTCTGCATGTCCCCAACCCCACCCCCGTTGTACAACAATTTCTGAACGCCATGAAGGAGATCCCCCATGCTCAATCAACTCAAACATGCTGTTTCACACCTTAAAAAGAAAAAACCCCTGGTATTGTGCCTCACCAATTATGTCACCTTAGATTTTATGGCCAATGTGCTCTTGGCCATCGGCGCGCTTCCCCTCATGTCTGAAAGCGAAGCAGAAATAACTGAATTGGTTGCAATAAGTAACTCGATTAACTTAAATATTGGGACCTTAAACACTGCATTCATCAAACGCGCTGATATCGCTATTCAAACAGCGCAACAACACCAAAAACCCCTTATCTTAGATCCCGTGGGAGCAGGTGCCAGCCACCTTCGAACCTCTATCGCACAACAGTATATGTCTCAGGCCATCCTCATTCGGGGAAACGCCAGCGAGATTTTATCGTTAGGTAATGTTGCTCAACAAACCCAAGGCGTAGATGCTGTACATACCGTTTCAGATGCCACCGAAACCGCCCGTCATCTGGCCAACATCCATCACACAACCATCATTGTGAGCGGAAAAACAGATTTTGTAACCGATGGCCTTCAGCAACAATCACTCCCCTTTGGATCTGCCATCATGCCGCAAGTGGTGGGAATGGGTTGCACCTTAACGGCCGTGGTGGCTGCTTTTAAAGCCATCATTCCCAATGCTTTTGAGGCCGCCACCTTGGCCACCGCGTATTTTGGACTATGTGGTCAACTGACTGAAAAAACGGCCTCTCGACCCGGATCTTTTCGAATGCAGTTTATCGACACGTTATCGCAACCCGACTGGACCGCCTTACAAAAAATATGGGAGGAAATATACTGTGAAAACCAAAGTACTGTCCATTGCGGGATTTGATGGTTCGGGTGGCGCAGGTATTCAAGCCGATTTAAAAACGTTTTCGGCCCTGGGCTGCTATGGCATGACCGTGCTCACGGCACTACCCGTTCAAAACACGTGCGGGGTACGCACTTGTTACCCCATTCCGTTAAGCGCCATTGAAGAACAATTAGACGCTATTTTTGACGATATCGAACCCAATGCCCTTAAAATTGGCATGTTATTTTCTCAAGATATCGTACGGTTGGTGGCACACTTTTTAAAAAGACGGGCAGCCCATCTGCCTATCGTGTTAGATCCAGTGATGATGGCCAAAAAAGGAGATCCGCTTCTCCTCCCAAATGCCATAGAAACCCTCAAAACGGAATTAATCCCGCTCGCCACAGTCATCACTCCCAATCTACCTGAGGGTATGGCCCTAACAGGGCTCAGCGCTCAATATACACACGAGATGCCTCCTGTCGCACAGGCGCTCTTGGCCTTGGGCCCGCAAGCAGTTTTCTTGAAGGGTGGACATTTATCTTCCGATAACGCAACTGATTTATACCAAATAGCCACGGAGCACACTTGGTTCTCTACCCCCCGACTGGTGTCTAAAAATACTCATGGCACCGGATGTACTCTATCCGCTGCCATTGCGGCCTATCTGGCGTTAGGGATGCCTTTAAAAGAGGCCTGCTCACAAGCGAAACAATATTTAACGGGAGCACTGCGGGCAGCACAACACCAATCGGTCGGACAAGGGGCTGGGCCGGTGCATCATTTTTACCACTTATGGCCTCAGGAAGCCCCCCATGCCTTGGTTTAAAACCGCACAAGCACAGACAAAACCCTTATTAACCACTATTTTGGCACATCCCTTTAACCAAGAATTA
>JAHFQG010000004.1 GCA_023266415.1 Francisellaceae bacterium
CGATTGTGCGGGCATTGCGGCCCATGCGAGCTCGCTGGTAAGTTTTTAATACAGTGAGGGCTCCAACATCCTGGCCTTGTTGACGCGCTGCTTCTAAGACTTCTCCCAAGGCCTGAATGTCTTGAAGGCCCACATTGAGCCCCTGGCCGGCCAAGGGGTGAAAAGTGTGAGCAGCGTCTGCCACTAAGGCCACTCGAGTTTTGGCGTATTCGGTGGCATGGCGCATAGAGAGGGGGAATATAAAACGAGCACTTTCTAGCGTGAGTGGTCCCAATCGATACTCACTGGCCAGTGAGATGGCTTTTTCAAAATCACGGATAGGAGCGTTCATCCAATGATGGGCTGTATCTGAGGTAATAGACCACACTAAAGACAGCTTATCTGCCAAGGGGAGTAATGCGAGCGGGCCCGCTTCATCAAAACATTGGTAGGCGGTATTTTGGTGGGGATCTCTGGCGATTAACGTAGCCACAATAGCATGTTGTCCATAATCGCGTTGCACTAAGGGAAAATGAAACTGTTGGCGGACCCAAGAGGAGGCGCCATCGGCTCCAATGAGTAAAGCAGCTTCTTCGGTTCCGTGGGGGGATGTTAGGTGAACTGCTTTTTCTGTGACGTATGCTTCTTGAACTGGGTGGTTGGTTTTCCATTCAATATGAGGATTTTTTTGAATTTGGGTGATTAATGCATTCAGCAAGACTGATTGTTCGACAATAGCGCCTAAAGTTTGTTTCCCCACCTCACTTGCTGACAACACAAATCGCCCTGCGGTGTGTTTGTCCCACACGTCCATATGGGTATAGGGTGTCGTGCGAGAGCATGTTACGTCCACCGATTGCAACAAAGCCAAAGAGGAATGATTTAACGCAAAAACGCGCGTATCGAGTGTTTGAATTGTTACGGGAGGTATTTTGGCCTCCCAAACTGACACGGTGAATCCTGCCTTGGCCAACACGAGTGCGGCGGTGAGCCCAGACACATTGCCGCCTACAATGATGATATCGGTTTTCATGCGGTGCCCAACCCCAGGTGGGCGATATGGGAACGGATCCAGGGTAATTGAGAAAGCTGTAGTCCTAAGGTGAGGCACACGGAGGGCCATGCTTTTTCGGTGACTTGGTGGGCCAAGAAATGTGTTATATCGGTGATACGTTGTCGGTCTTTTTGTCTTTGACTGTCGTATTGTTGCAAAGAGCGGTTGGTTAGGAGCTTATTGGCCAACACGGCACTGTCTCGAAGGGTGAGGTTAAACCCTTGCGCGGCAATGGGGTGAAGGGTGTGGGCAGCATTACCCAAGAGCACCCAGCGTGCGCCCACGGTTTGTTCGGCCACGGTTTGTTCGAAGGGGCGGATGATGATGTTTTCAACCGTTTTAATGCGTCCCAACCGGTATCCCATGGCTTCTGCCAAGGCTTCTTTTAGGGTCATTTCGTCTGTTTTGAAGTTTTTAGCAATGTCGGGGGGTAATGTCCAGACACACACGGAGGTATTATCGCCCATAGGTAATACAGCCAAGGTGCTTTTTGGTAAAAATCGCTCATAGGCTATGCCATTTAAAGGCATTTGCCACGTAACACGAGCAATGAGACCCACGTGTGTGTAAGGGTAACTTTGATAAGAAATGCCTAACGTCTGAGCGATTTTAGAATGTGCCCCATCGGCCACAATCAGCAGGGGTGTTTCCACAGTGGTGTGTGAAAAAGCGAGCTGCCATCCGGTGGTGATTAATGAATAGTTTAGGCATTCGTCTGGTTGCCACCAGGTGACGGTGGGGGATTGGGTAGCCAGGCGATAGGCTGTTTGTTCCAAGTGGGCCATGGGTAAGACGTGCCCTAAGTTAGGGATCTGTTGGCTTGTATGGGTGATAATATGGGCTCCGCTTCCACCTTTCACGCTCACATGCACGGTGTGAATGGGGGTACCTTCCGGATATAGTCCGAACTGTTGCAACAACAGCATACTGCTGTGAGACAGCGCGATAATTTGGGGGCTCCATCGTTCTTTTGGTTTTTTTTCAACCACCAAGATTTTCAGAGAAGAGAGCTGAGCGGCTAAGACAGAGCCGGCTGCCCCAGCCCCAATAATGACAGCATCAAATTTCATACCATAAATGCTTCTAGGTCAGCCACAGTTTTCACCAAGTCTTGGCTTAACACGCGGTGTCCATTTTCCGTGATTAAGACATCGTCTTCAATCCGAATGCCGATGTTATGCCAACAGATATCAATGTTTTTATCGGCAGGGATATACAAACCGGGTTCTACCGTCAGCACCATGTGGGGTTCTAGGGGGCGCCAGGTATGGTTGACTTTATAAGCCCCTGCGTCGTGCACATCCAGTCCGAGCCAATGGCCACTGCCGTGCATATAAACTTTTTTATAGGCGCCCGTTTCTAAATTGTCTGCCACAGAGCCGGTTAAAATACCCAATTCCAACAGCCCTGGCACCAATACATTCAATAAAGTTTGTTGAATGACATTCCACGCTAATCCGGGTTTTAAGGCATGAATAGCGGTTGTTTGGGCCAATAGAACCAATTCATAAAGAGCTTTTTGTTCAGGTGAAAATCGGCCGTTTACGGGAAAGGTGCGGGTGATATCAGCGGCATACCCCTGATATTCAGCGCCCGCATCGATGAGCACCAGATGGCCATCTTGGAGCATTTTATGGTTATCGACATAATGGAGTGTGCATCCATTTTTTCCAGAACCCACAATAGGCATATATGCGGTGGTCAATAATCCATGGTCCAAGAAAGTGCGCATGAGCTCTGAATGTAGATGGTATTCATGGAGTCCTGGCCGGCATCGTTTCATGGCATTTTCGTGAGCGATGCGGGATATGTCCACCGATTTTTGGATGCAAGCGACTTCTGCTTTTGATTTAAACAGCCGTAATTCTTCTAAAATGATTCGAAAATCGATAGATTGTGTGGGGACAGATTGACCTCGACGCTCACCCTGGCGCATAGATTGGAGCCATCCTTGCAATCGACGCTCAAAGGTAGGGTGTTCGCCCCAGAGAGTATACACGGTGGTTTTGTGGGATAAATATTGCAGAATACGGGTATCTAACTCCGTTATGGGAAAAGCGTCATCGGTACCCAAGGTTTCCATCACCCCTTCTGGCCCCAGACGCTGTCCGATCCAACAGGCTTCGTTTGGATTTTGGGGGGCACAAAACATGATAAATTGGGTATCGGAGGCTTCTTTTATCAACAAGGCGATGGCATTTGGTTCTTGGAAGCCGGTGAGGTACCAAAAAGAGCTGTTTTGACGAAAGGGGTGTTCGGTATCGGCATTACGATATTGATTTTGGGAGCCCACCAACAGGGCAATGCTGTGGGGTTCCATGTTAGCCAAGGCGGCTTGACGCCGTTGGGAAAATTCTTGGGATGAAATAGGCATGGAAAATCCTAGGGGTAGAGACTTTCATTATACGCGAACCCTTTGGTAGACTAAAGGTCGCGTTTTAGGGAGATAAGCATGTCAGATCCAAATATAATTTTGTTAACTATCTTAGGCAAAGAATATCGGGTTGCCTGTACTGATGCAGAAGAAGCGGGGTTAACCCAAGCGGCTGTCCGCTTAGACCACCACATGCGCCATATTCGAGACGCGGGTCGGGTAACGGGGTTAGATCGCATTGCCATTTTAGCCGCTTTACAGATGGGCGTTGAGCTCCTTCAAGATCACACCCCAGCAGAGCCTTCCTCCGTGTTGGTGGGTCGTCTGGAGCAGATTATCCAGAAATTAGACACTGCCCTGGAAACTGCTTTGGTTGGCGCATGAGATTTCCCTCGCTGCGACACACCGTGCGTCAGCGCCGCAATGCTTTATCTGAGGCTGAACAAGCCGCTCATGCAGAAAATTTAGCCCGATGGTTGTGCCAGCACCCTCAGTGGCCAGAATGGCACCATATTGCGGGTTATTGGCCGACCGATGGTGAAATCAGCCCTCTTCCTTTTTTAGCCAAAGCGTTACAAGCGGGAAAGAAATGTTATTTGCCTTGCTTAGACAAAATATTGCGATTTGCTGCTTATACCGCTGATATGCCTTTGACTCTCAATCGTTACCAAATTTTTGAACCCTTGCACCCAGACTGGATACCATTGGCCCAATTAGACTGTGTGTTGGTGCCTATGGTGGCGTTCGATCGCGAAAAGCACCGCTTAGGTCGCGGGGGCGGGTTTTATGATAAAACCTTTGGACATACGCCCATCCCTATGCTCATTGGCATTGCCCATGCTCTTCAAGAAGTCCCTACTATTATCCCGGCTTCTTGGGATATTGTCTTGAATATGATTGCCACTGAACAGGAGCTTATATGACCCAGGATGAACAAAAACGGCGGGTAGCACAAGCTGCTTTGGCCCATGTGTTTGAACATCAGATTTTAGGCATTGGCACGGGGAGTACGGTCAATTATTTTATTGATACCCTAGCGGCCTCTCGCATTCCTATTGAAGCATGCGTAGCCTCGTCCAAAGCGTCTTTTGAGCGACTTAAAGCACATAAATTACCCGTACTACCCCTCACGTCCGTGCCTCATATTGATATTTATTTTGATGGCGCGGATGAATGTGATGATTACAAACGCTTGCTCAAAGGGGGGGGAGGTGCGTTAACGGGTGAAAAAATCGTAGCGGCCAGTTCTTTGCAATTTATTTGCCTAATTGATGAAAGCAAACGCGTGGCGCGTTTGGGTCAATTTCCGGTGGTCATTGAAGTGATCCCAATGGCACGGAGTCTCGTTGGCCGTCAAGTGGCTCTCTTGGGGGGAAATCCAGTTTTTCGTGAAAACACGGTAACGGATTATGGCAACCACTTATTAGATGTGTATCAGTTAGATTTATCGGATTTGATGGCCTTAGACACCCTCTTAAACAACATACCAGGCGTTGTGTCGCATGGTATTTTTGCTAGGCAGCCAGCCGATTTGGTGTTACTAATGACGGCGCGGGGGCTAGAGACGTTTTAGGGGGAGTTTTTGAGGTGCAGGTTGCAAAGGTGAGGCTGGATTCGTATTTTTGAAAACGTTTTTCGTCTTTCTCTAAGAGTTTGGACAGTTTAATCAGTGCCTTCTGACTTTTGGTAGTAGGTTGAATGGCTAATTTTTGATGCTCTGCAAAAGCGATCATAGTTTTTCGGATGGCTTTTTCTTGTGTGGGGTGAACATCTTGGGCCAAAATACTGTTAGCTTTTTCATATAGGCTTTCGATATGCCCTAGAAGTCCTGTGACATAATCTTGCCAAGAGTTATCTTGCTCTGTATATTTCCAAAAAAAGTATGCTTTTTCGTTTTCGAGCGCAATATCTTTGACTTTGGCAAACACGGTTTTGCTTCGAGTGGCGAGGATTGAGAGTGCGGTAGGCAGCCACGTCCGCAGTTTGAGATGAGTCCGAACTGTTTTAGAGCAGAGAGTTTTGAGGGTTGAAATGGGATTTTTAATGTAGGTCAAATAGGCTTTGGTGAGTAAAGTGGTGTTTGTTCGCCACCAAAATAACACTTTGGCCCATAAGATGACCCATCTTGCATGATGATAGAGGGGGCGTTGCTCTTGTCCTTGGCTGTCGCCTGGGGTTAACAGGATGAGCGGAGCAAATTCTAGGCGAGATTTCGCCACTGCCAAGAGGGCTCGATTGGACAAAGCCCGCGTTTTGAAAGACAATCTTTTGCCACATTCTTCTGCCCAATGCGTTAATAGGGTAATCACAACAGGGGTCTTTAACGGGTGGGACAGGAGTTGTTGATACCAGTGAAATCGAGCGGAGTGATTTTCCACCAAGGCCAATAATAGGGGCTGTTTATCTGGATATTTCAAAAACAGCTGGGTAAAAGCATCGGGTAACACAGGTGCGTTGGTTATGATGCCTGTGAAAAAGGCTTGATTGGTTTCTGCGGAATGCCAATTTGAAGGGGGGGATATGCCTAAAGAAGGGACATGGTAGTTAGACAGCTTAATAACTGCCAACAAGGCATCCCAAAACAACGCGGGCTCATCCATTAAGCGTACCCACCAATCCATGCCCATTTGAAGGGCCAAAACGGGGTTTTTGGCTATTTTGGGCAGCAATGACAATACCCGGCGCTGCTCTAAAACCGCGGCTTCTTTATCCTCCGCTGTTTCAACATAATCCGTTTGTAAGCAGGATGTCCAAAACGATTGCAACGATGTCCAAGGGATGTTTTTGGATAATTTGGGGATCTCTAAGTCCAACCAGGCATCCAAATACTCACTGGCATGTGCCCAATTTCGGTGGTGGACACAATCGGTGAATTGATCATGATAAGCGGTGTTTAACATGTGGAACTCCTATTTTGTTAAGTCATCCCGAGCGTAGCCCGTCATCCCGAGCGTAGCGAGGGATCTCCCCCTATGCCACTCTTAGGAGATCCCTCACAATGTTCGGGATGACGTGGAAACATGGCCATTCATGCAACAAGGCCACAGAAATCTACTCTGAATAGGCGCATTGCCATCACCCTGACAATATTTTCATCACTCGACTGGTATCTGCCCCAATTGTGGGAACCTCTTTCCGTAACAACGTTAAATTTTTGGTGGGTATTTTGCCTTTTTTAAAAGATTGTTTGAATAAGTCAAAAAACCAATGTTGGGCAGGATTTTGTTTTATTTTGTATAAGTTAGTTTCCACAATTAGATTTTTTTCGAAAGAAGTAAAGGGGTGGGGCTGAGAAGTTTGATAAGAAGCTAACACTCGATGAATACGATTTTGAAGCATTTCTTCTCTTAAACTGGGGTAATCGTCCTGCCAAAAGTCTTTGTCAAGCAGTAACCGGATGGCGTCTTCTTGTGTCCCGGCAATGCTTGCTTTTAGTAGGGCAGATTTTAGGGTTTGTTTAAAATCTTGTTGGCTATGCGCCACATACTGTGCTTCTGTCCAGCCCTGAAAAAACACCCCATAAACCCCTTCCAGCTGTTTTAGAGCCTGAATATGCCGAAAGGGTTCTTGAATGGATTTTTTAGGATAATATTGTGCCTCATATTGATTCACGAGCGTCATAAACGGCGCCAAATCACCTCGTTCTAAGGCAGCGCTGGCTTCTTTTAAAGCTGTTCTATCCGTTTTTTCATAATATTGTTTAACGGCTGTTTTATGGGTTTCATCCAAATAAGCCAACGAAGCATAATCCCCTTGGAATGTTTGCCATAACAAATTTCCGATACATTTTCGAGCTTCTGGATGATTTAAAAATAGGGTGGATAATGCACCCATTTTTAAGGAATACCGACTATCAGAAGTTAGAAAAGTGAGTAATTTTTCAGCTTCTTGTGTCTTTTCGTGGGTATCAGACAGAAGCGACACATAAAGTCGCCATTTTTCAGGGCTTAAATCCAGTATTCCAGTTTGCCAGGGAAAAAATGCATTCAATTTGATGGTTTTTTTCTGTACGATGGTTTTCGATAGTAATTCGAATAACTTATTATCCAGTCCTGCAATCTCTTGGTACCGGGTTTCAAATAGGGTCCGATGCGGTTTGGGAAAACTTTGAATCAAAAGCCACACTTCTTGTAAAGTATGTTTATCCATACATAAACGATATTGTTGTTTTTCATAAATCAGATGATCTAAGGCTTGGTTAACGACAGTCAGTAACTGTGGCACAAAAGCCAACCACGCGGCTTCCATCATGGTCCATTGTGCTTTCAGCCATTGTTTTTGACTTTCTAGCCAAGCTTTTTCTCGGCGACGCCAAAATTGCCAAAAAGGCTTTCGCCGCTTCAAGTCATTTAGATGAATAACGTAATCTGTCTTTAACGCTTGATAAACAGATTGATAAAAAGATGCTTGGAATCCTTGCACGGTCCCGATATTCTCCAACCAATCGGTTTTGAAATTGTCACACAATTGGTGCCAATTTTGGTGTCCGTTTTGAATTTTTTGTTTTAAGAGATCAACATTGCCTCGAAGGCGTTTCCATACAGCGTATAGGGCTGGAACCACCCAAGTCATCGTAAAAAAAACCACTGTAATGACGCTGACTATCAGGCTGAGTGGCCCCAAGCCAAACCATCCTATCCAAGCCACACAGCCAATTACCCCAATAAAGGAAATACCTTTTATTAAGCCAATTAACTTATTCCAAATGGTACGCGCTTTCTGGTTTTTGAGGGATATGGTATCTTGGGTGGTTACCGCCATGCCTCGAGCATCTTGTTTTTGGTTGTGGGTTTGAAAACGCATCACGCCTGGAGTTTCTGTCTGTTTTTGGGCATCTGATACCGTAATATCGTGAAAAGCGGGAAATAAAGCCGTTTTAAGCTCAAAATGCGGGGTCATAACTTTGGATAAAGTGGCTTTTTTATTTTGAAGATCTTCTTGTACCCTGACTTGTAGGTGCACCAATTCTTCTTTTCGTTTTTCTAATTTTTTATAAAAACGTCCCTGAAAAAACCAGGGGCCTGGTAATATACGATTTTGGTAGAGGGTAATTTCCTGCAACCCACGCGTGGCGTAGGTATCCAACCAAGGCAAGCCGTAATAAATTTGGAAAGCCAAATCAGACTGTTGTCCTTTCTGTATAGGGGGAACCAACAGGGTCTGAAAAAAAACAGCCCGTTTTTGATAGGATGGTTGGTCGATGCAGAGCTTTGTATCCATGGTACTCTTTTTCTTATTATTACTGGTTCAGTATATCATCCCCCGACGACAAATGCCTCCTGCCCTATAAAATTGTCAAATCGGGTGTATTTTCCTGAAAAAGTCAGGCGTAGTGTGCCAATAGGGCCATTTCTTTGCTTGGCAATGATGATTTCGGCCACGCCTTTGCTGTCGGAGTCTTCGTGGTACACTTCATCGCGGTAAATAAAGGCGATTAAATCGGCATCTTGTTCGATGGCACCGGATTCACGTAAATCGGACATCACCGGTCGTTTGTTAGGGCGTTGTTCTAAGCTCCGATTAAGCTGAGAGAGCGCAATAATGGGCACTCGCAGCTCCTTGGCAAGGGCTTTTAAGGAGCGAGAAATTTCCGAAATTTCCGCGGTACGATTTTCAGAACGACCAGACACATGCATGAGCTGGAGGTAATCGATGACAATCAGGCCTAAGTCGGAATAATCGCGAGCAACGCGTCGGGCGCGGGAACGTAAATCCATAGGAGAAAGGGCGCCTGTTTCATCAATCACCATTTTGGCCTTTCCAAGCCAGCCAACTGCATTTGTGAGACGAGCCCAATCGTCTTCCATGAGTTTTCCGGTACGCAAATGGTGTTGATCTATCCGCCCAAGTGAAGAGAGCATACGAATGGCTAAGCTATCGGCAGGCATTTCCATGCTAAACACCAAGACGGTTTTCTGGCCTCGGATGGAGGCATGTTCAGCCATGTTCATGGCGAAGGTGGTTTTACCCATGGAAGGACGGCCGGCCACAATGACCAAATCACCGGGTTGTAGGCCAGAGGTCATGCGATCGAAGTCGTTGAAGCCAGTGGCCAGCCCTGTAATTTGGCTGCCATCTTGGAAGCGTTGTTCGATTTTATCGATGGCTCTGGCCACGATGTGTTTGATGGATTCTGGGCCAACATGGCGGTTGCCTTTTTCGGCGATGTCGAACACTTTACGTTCAGCCAAGTCCAAAATTTCGTGACTGGCGCGCCCATCAGGGTTACAAGCTGCCTCACTGATTTCGGCTCCGATGGTGATGAGTTCGCGCAAGGTGGCGCGTTCGGACACGATATCGGCGTAGGCGACGATATTGGCCGCACTGGGGGTATTTTTGGCCAAATTGCCCAAATAGGCTAACCCGCCAACAGTCGTTAGCTGTTGGGTGCCTTCTAAATGTTCTGAAACGGTGATAACGTCGATTGGACGACTAATGGCGGCCAATGCCATCATGGCTTTAAAGATAAGTTGGTGATCTTTAGTGTAGAAGAGCTCTGCTCGGAGGCGATCGGCCACTGTATCCCAGGCTTGGTTATCGAGCAGGAGGCCGCCTAAGACAGCCTGCTCTGCTTCGACAGAATGGGGGGGGACTTTGAGAGCCAAGGATGACGCAGGCGTTTCCATGCTACCCCTTAGCGGCTGGGGCTTCCGCAACAACCCGAATCATAACGGGCACGACCACATCGGTATGCAAATGCAATTCGATCTCATAGTCACCAATTTCTCGAATGGGGCCCATGGGGAGTCGTATTTCTTGGCGTTCAACTGTGAGAGCCATATCAGCTAGTGCTCTGACAATATCGACTGTACTAACGGAACCGTAGAGTTTTCCTTCTTCTGCGGCACGAACCGTGATGGTCGCCAAGATCCCCCGAAAGCTTTCAGCCCGTTCTTGGGCTTTGGCCAAACGTTCTTGGACCACAGCCTCAAATTCTTGACGACGAGACTCGAACATAGCCATATTTTTGGGGCTCGCGGAGACTGCTTTTCCTTGTGGGAGAAGGAAGTTACGGCCATAGCCCTTGGCAACCTTCACGGTTTTGCCAAAAGGACCTAGGTTTCGGATATTTTCCAATAGAATAACGTTCATAGGGACCTCTTAGTGGTGATCACAATAAGGAATCAACGCCAGAAAGCGCGCGTATTTGATTTCTTGTGCCAACATATGTTGGTAGAGATTCTTGACTCCGGTGACACGACCAGGGACGATCTTCCCTGTTTCGCCTATGTACTTACGTAGGAAACGGAAATTTTTATAGTCAATTTCAGACGCTGGGACTTTATCTGCGCTGAAAGGACAGAATTTTTTCTTACCTTTGAATTGCCATGCAGCCATTGTTATCTCCTTAATATGTCTCTCTTTGGCGGATTTTTGCATCATCGTCTTGGCGTAGCATATACGACATGTCAGTGTGGGCTACTTTACGGTTGAGCACCAAATGACGCAAGACAGCATCGTTGTAACGGAACGCATCTCTCAGAACGACTAACGTTTCTGGGGCCAATTCGACATTGAGCATAATATAATGGGCTTTATGGACTTTTTTGATGGGATAAGCCAGTTGACGGCGGCCCCAGTCTTCCAAACGGTGGATTTTCCCACCATCTTTTTCGATGACAGCCCGATATCGGTCGAGCATGGTAGCGACTTGTTCAGTTTGGTCGGGATGGACCATGAACACAATTTCGTAATGACGCATTAAAGCGCTCCTTATGGTTATTTAGCTGATTGACTTAGCAAGCAGCAAGGAGGAGGAAAGCCGGCATTCTACCAGAAGAAACAAAGAAAAACAATTAGATCCGTAGGGGCGCAGCATACTGCGCCCGCGGATCAAGCATACTTGCCCCCTACATTTCTTTGGCAAAAAACTTCATACAACGCCACACCCGTGGCCACCGACACATTCAAACTATCAACGGTACCTTGGAGTGGAATAGAGGCCAATTCATCACATAACTGGCGGGTACGAGAGCGCATCCCCTCCCCTTCTGCACCCAAAACCAAAGCACAGGGGCGCTTTAAAGCCGCTTTATGCAAGGGGCCATCGGCTTCTCCCGCCAACCCGACAGTCCATATCCCTAAATCTTTCAAAATTTCTAAGGTACGGCCCAAATTGCCCACTACCACAAAGGGAAGCGTATCGGCGGCACCGGAGGCCACTTTTCGTACCACAGGAGTAAGTTTGGCAGAGTTGCTTCGAGGCACAATAACGGCATTGACCCCAAACGCATCGGCGGAACGGAAGCAGGCTCCTAAGTTATGGGGATCTTGTACGTTATCCAAAATGAGCAACAGCACTTTTTGGTTCTGATCCATCCATTCAGATACAGCGGCATATAAAGCCTGTTCGTCCCAGGGGGCTTTGGCTCTCACCCAAGCGACAATGCCTTGGGAAGCTTTGGCGGAGTCGACTATCACCTCTATTTTTTCTTTTTTGACCTTTTCAATAGGGATGCTGTGTTTAGCCGCCAGGGCAAGAATGGGTTGAATTCGGGTAGAGTTATCGGCAATCCATAACCGTAATATCCGATGGGGTTCATGGGTTAACATGGATTGGATGGCGTGGACGCCTAAGATCATCTCTTCTGACATAACTACCTCTTATATATCCTACAAGCATGCCAGCAGAATACCTCTGCTTCGGAGGGTAACCCCTATCTTCTTTTCTTTCGCTTTCTGTCTCTGCCCTTATCAGAAAGGTCTTTTGGCGATTGTTTTTCTTTTACGGGTATCCCGACCAATTGTAGGTCAATTTTATTTGAATCTAAGTCAACCCGAACCAGCCGTACTTCAACCGCATCGCCTAAACGATATATCTTACCGGTACGCTCTCCAACCATCCGTTGTTGGGCAGAGTCACACACAAAATAGTCAGCCCCCAATTGGGTGACATGGATGAGGCCATCGACATAAATTCCTTGGAGCTCCACAAAAATCCCAAAAGGGAGTACGGCGCTGATAAGACCATCGTAGGTATGACCTACTTTATTGGCCATATAAGCACATTTAAGGGCTTGGGTAGCTTCTCGGGTGGCATCATCGGCAATTCGTTCAGTTAAAGAACAGTGCTCTCCCATGGCCTCTAGGGAAGCCAGGGTTTCAGTGGGGTTATCCTGTGTGTCTTCCTGCAAAATCGCTTTAATGGCTCGATGAACGGTTAAATCAGGATAACGGCGAATGGGAGAGGTAAAGTGGGTATAGACGGGGAAAGCAAGCCCAAAATGGCCTTCATTCCGAGGGGAATATACCGCCTGCATCAGGGAGCGTAATAACATGGTTTGGATAATTTTGGCATCTGGCATGTCTTGGATTTGGTGCATCACTTTATTGTAATCAGCAGGAGTTGGATCGTCACCGCCGCCTAATTGAAGGCGATGGGTGGCCAGATATTTTCGTAAGTCAGACAACTTATCTCGGTTCGGCCCTTCATGGACGCGATAGAGCGCAGGTTTTTTGGATTTTTGTAAAAAACGGGCCGCGGATACATTGGCGCACAGCATGCATTCTTCAATGATTTTATGCGCATCGTTTCGAATGCGAGGGATAATTTTTTCAATTTTCCCTTGTTCGTTGAATAAAAACTGAGTTTCCACCGTTTCAAAGGCAATGGCACCGCGTTTTTCGCGACTCTTATCCAGCGCCTGATACAGGGCATGCAATTGTTGGAGCATTCCCACCAAAGGACCATATCGAAGCCGAAGCCGTTTGTTGCCTTCTAAGATGGCGGCTACTTCATTGTAAGTAAGTCTGGCTTGGGAATGCATGATGGCGTTGAAAAATCGGTAGTGTGTTACCTTACCCTCCGGACTGATGGTCATATCGCAGGCCATACACAGGCGATCGACGTCTGCTTTTAACGAGCAGAGTCCGTTGGACAAAATTTCAGGCAACATGGGGATGACAGAGCCAGGAAAGTAGACTGAATTACCGCGATATTCTGCTTCTTTATCGAGGGCTGAACGAGGTTTGACGTAATGGGCCACATCCGCAATGGCCACAATGAGACGCCAACCGCCATTGTCACGGGTTTCGCAATAGACTGCATCGTCGAAATCTTTGGCGTCTTCCCCATCGATGGTGACGAGGGGTAAAGTACGTAAATCTTCGCGATCTTTGTAGGCCCCTTTGGGCACAATTTCAGACCATTTTTCACAGGCTTTGAGCACAGCAGCAGGCCATTCGTGAGGAATACGGTGGGCTGCAATAGCCATATCAATTTCGATACCCCCTTGCGCTCTATCGCCTAATATTTGGACAATATCGCCACACCAAGCCTGTTCTTGGAGGCTTTTGTGTCGATCGAGGCTGACGAGAACAATTTCCCCGTCTTTAGCGCGTTTAGAGCCTCGCAGCAGCTGAATTTCGCCAGAGACTTGGCGATCGTAGGATAGGACGTAACCGGCCCCTTCCCCTGTTATCATCCGTCCGAGGGCTTGTAGTGGTTCTAGGGTGATATATTCGATGACAACCCCAAATTGGCGATCGGCCGTGGTACGGGTGATCCGTACGCGCAGTTGATCGCCCTCGCACAGCCAGCCTTGGACATTCAGCAAATAAATGGGTTTTTGATTGCCGCGCACCAATATCACAGATTCTTGTAGGAATCCGAGGGTACCTTGTACCTCTTCGGCCAAATCACTGGATTTATATCCAGCTTCTGTCTCGCACAACTGGCCATCACGGACCATGGCGTTAAGGCGCCGACGGCAGGCTTCTTGCAATTCTGGATCGGTGACATTCAACATGTTGATGAGTTGCTCTTTGGAGAGAGGGCGTTTGCGCCCTTCAAGCACCGATTGGATGTATTCGCGACTGGGGATAGGACGGCCATATTTTTCAGTTTCGCGGTCTAAATGGGGATCTGGCTTTTCAAAGCGCTGGGTCATAAGTTTTCTTTCCATTGACATTCGATGTCAAGCAGTATAAATTTTCGAGGATCTTGCCGAGATGGTGAAATTGGTAGACACGCAAGTTTCAGGTACTTGTAGGGGAAACCCTATGGAGGTTCGAGTCCTCTTCTCGGCACCATAACGTTCTTTCTAGCAGAGAACGTCCTAGGTCATTGTACCTGATTTTGGGCTCTTTGTTCACCTTTTTCTAAGTTATGTTATATAACTTACACAATAATAATTTCAGCTCTTTCCGGACCAGTCGACACCATTTGAATGGGAACACCAGCCTGCTCTGATAATCCCTCCAAATACCGTTTGGCAGCTTTTGGTAAAGCACCATACTCAGTACATCCCACAGTGCTGGTTTGCCAGCCTGGATAAGTTTCATACAGGGGTTCGCAAGCAGACCAATCATCGCTGTCGATGGGGGGTAAATCAATTGTTTTCCCTTGGAAACGATAGCCTACGCACAATTTTAGCGTCTCCATTTCATCTAACACGTCTAATTTGGTGATACACAACCCCGTAAAGCTGTTAACTTGGGCCGAGCGTCTGAGGGCTACCGCATCAAACCAACCACACCGACGAGGACGCCCTGTGGTGGCACCAAATTCATGACCTCGAGCACGCAGGTATTCTCCTGTACTGTCAAATAATTCGGTGGGAAAGGGCCCACTGCCCACACGGGTACAATACGCTTTGGTGATCCCTAAAATATGACTGATGTGCCGAGGACCAAACCCACTGCCGCTAGATACCCCACCGGCGGTGGTCGTCGAAGAGGTGACAAAAGGATAGGTACCATGATCAATGTCCAGTAAAGCCCCTTGTGCCCCTTCAAACAAAATGCGCCGTCCTTGCTGATATAAGGTCATCAGGGCGGTGGGCACGTCTTCTAAAAGGGGAATGAGGGTTGGTGCAAGCGCCATACAGCTTTCAAAGACACGGTCGGCTGAAATAGTGGGTTCGCCAAAATACTGTTTCAGGACAAAATTGTGATAATCGGCCAATGCGCGCAGTTTTTCTAGAAAACGGGTTTCGTTCAAAAAATCGACCATTCGCAAGGCTCGACGAGCCACTTTATCTTCATAGGCAGGGCCTATCCCACGACAGGTGGTCCCCACTGCTTTACTGCCCCGGGCTTTTTCACGGGCTTTATCCAACGCCACATGATAGGGCAATACCAAACTGGCGGCTTGGCTGACCTTTAATCGATTAGAAACCGGTATGCCCTTTTCAGACAACATCGCCATTTCGGATACTAAGGCTTCAGGAGATACCACCACGCCCTGCCCAATAAAATTTTGCACATGGGCATTTAAAATACCAGAAGGTATTAAATGCAGAACCGTTGTTTCTTTTCCAATCACGAGGGTATGCCCCGCGTTATGACCGCCTTGAAAACGCACCACCACATCAGCCTTGTGTGTTAAATAATCGACAACTTTCCCTTTGCCTTCATCTCCCCATTGGCTTCCCAATACAACCGTGGCTGTCATATGTGCTTCCTATTGTGCTCGACGAGGGCTGTTAAAATATTTAAAAAACTCGCTGTCTGGCTCTAAAACCAGGATATCTTGTTTGTTTTTAAAAGTTTCTGAATACGCGTCTAAGGAACGTAAAAAACGGTAAAATTCTGGATTTTTATTGTAAGTAGAGGCATAGATACGAGAAGCCAGTGCATCCCCATCTCCTCGTAACTGGGTGGCTTCTTGCTCAGCAGTGGCTAAAATAACGGTCACTTTTGCATCGGCCTTGGCTTTAATAATTTCCCCTTTGGCCTGTCCTTCTGCCCGATGTTCAGCAGCCACCCGTTGGCGCTCGCTGCGCATACGGTCAAACACATTGCTACTGACTTCGGGGGGTAAATCGATGCGTTTGACACGCGCGTCCACCACTTCTATGCCCAACACTTGTGCGTTTTTCTCTGCCTCTTGACTCAGTTGTTCCATTACTTCTCGACGTTCGCCTGACACGACTTCTCGGATGGTACGACGGCCAAACTCAGCTCGAACCCCATCAATAATTTTTTCTTGCAACAGTTTTTGAGCTCGGCTGTAATTGCCATTGGTGCTGGTGAAAAATTTGCCAAAATCGTTGATGCGCCATTTGACGAATAAATCGACAATCACATGTTTTTTTTCGACCGTAACAATGGTGGTCTCTTGTACTTCCAGGGTTTGTAACCGTGCATCAAACAGATAAATGGAATCTAAAAAAGGCACTTTAAAGTGTAACCCCGGACCGAACTCAGTGGGTTTTCCTTCCGTGCCAATCATTTTTCCGAGCCGAAGCATAATGCCTCGTTCGTATTCTTGAACCGTAAACACGCTGGCGCTGAGTAACAGCAGGAAAGCGATAATAGCCCCTAATATCGGGATAGGTTTATTCATGACGCGTCTCCTGTTAACCGGCTAACTCTGTCCTGTTGTTCAGGGCGAAGGGGTCGTAAGGGATCGGGGAAGGTATTCTCGGAAGAAGGCGATACATTGGCTGCTTTAAATGCTTCTTCTGCCACAGAGGCTTTAGAAGGGGCTTGTGCGGTGATTTCGGTTATTTTATCAAGGGGCAGATACACAAACGGGTTGCCTTTTTTCACATTCACCACCACTTTGCTGGTGGTAGAAAGCACTTTTTGCATAGCATCGATGTAGAGTCGGTCGCGCATGACATCGGGCCCACGATCGTATTCGGGGAGCAAGGCGTTGAATCGATTGGTTTCCCCTTTGGCCAACAAGCTCACTTGTTCTTTATAAGCTTTGGCATCTTCGGTTAGTCGAATGGCTTGCCCACGAGCAATGGGTTCGATGCGGCTGGCGTAGGCTTCGGCTTGGTTTACCAAGCGTTCTTCGTCTTCTCGAGCGCGGATAGCGTCTAGGAAGGCGGCTTTTACTTCTTCGGGTGCTTCTGCTTCTTGCATAGCAACGGCAGACACCAACAAACCGGCGTGATAGGCGTCTAAGTTTTGGGTGATTTGCTCTTTGATTTGGGCGGCGATGAGGGTCCGTCCATTGGTGAGGATTTGATCGAGGGTAGAGTGACCTATTACGTATCGTACGGCACTATCGACCACATTGCGGAGACTGCCTTCGGGATCGGTGAGGTTGTAGAGGTATTCGCGAGGATCTTCCACTTTGTATTGAACGGCTAATTTCACGGACACAATATTTTCGTCTTTGGTGAGCATCATGCCGCCGTGTTGGGTTGTCATGACTTCATCCACGTTCACGATGGTTTTGCTTTGAATGAGGGGTATTAGCCAATGGGGGCCAGGGCCCACGGTGGTTTGATAAGCCCCAAATTGGGTAACAACGGCTCGTTCAGCTGGATCGACAATATAGAGGCCGCTTAGCAAATAGCCCCCTAAAATAACCAACACCAGAGATTTATAGGAAAAAGGTAGAGAGAAATCTGACTTTTCAGGCGCTTTGCCCCGAAAAGGGGCTGTTTTTTCGTTGGATGAAAACAGCCGTTTCATTTTGTTTATCCAGTCCTGCAAAATCTGGTCTAAATCTGGTGGGGAAGACATAATTAGATGTTTCCTTATATATGGCGCGTTAATTGCGCGTCGAGAGTAGGTTCTGTATGGCATAACTGTTGCCACAAAGAGGGTAACACGGATAATTCTATCTGAAAATGGCCTTCCTGATCGACCGTTTCTTGTGAAACGGCCTCCATTTCGTGTAAAGCGGCTCGGATGCGGCCTTGCGCGGGGGAAAGCCAGAGGTGCCCTAAGATACGATTCTGGCTGAGGGCGGTGGTAATCACCTCTTGTAGGAGGAGGAGCCCTTGTTTTTCACGGGCTGACACCCAAACTTGCGTCATGGGTGTATGGGTATTGATGTGAGGAGGGATGGGTTCATAACAGGCATCAATTTTATTGTATACCGCCAAAGTGGGGATTTTTTCAGCTCCTAATTGGATCAGCACCTGATCAACCTGTTGAATGTGAAGTGCTTTTTCAGGAGAAGCGGCATCAATCACATGCAACAGGAGCTCGGCAGCCAATGTTTCTTCCAAAGTGGCATGAAAAGCTTCTACCAATTCGTGGGGTAAATCGCGGATAAACCCGACCGTATCCACTAAGATAATAGTGCCGATCCCAGGCAGAGACAAGGTGCGATGAGTAGGATCTAACGTGGCAAAAAGTTGGTCAGCTTCCCAAACATCAGCCCCGGTGAGTGCATTAAAGAGGGTTGATTTACCTGCATTGGTATATCCCACCAGGGCGACCACAGGGATTTCTTGTTTTTGGCGGGCACGCCGACTGAGGGCGCGTTGTTGTTTGACCTTGTCCAAACGCTCTTCGACCAGCTGGATGCGATCACGCAGCAGGCGTCGGTCGGTTTCTAATTGGGTTTCCCCTGGGCCGCGTAACCCTATCCCACCTTTTTGGCGTTCTAGATGGGTCCACCCCCGCACCAGGCGGGTGGCCATATGCTTTAGCTGGGCCAATTCTATTTGGAGTTTCCCCTCAAAAGATCGGGCTCGCTTCGCAAAAATATCTAAAATCAGACCGGTGCGTGAAATGACTCGACAAGACAATTCTTTTTCAAGGTTACGTTCTTGCGAGGGAGTGAGTTCGTTGTTAAAAATCACTAAATCGATGTCAAGGGCTTGCACCTGCTCTCGAATTTCCTGCACTTTACCGGAGCCCACGAATGTTTTGACATCTGGGGCAGAGCGGTTGGCGGTGAAGGTTCCGAGCACCGATGCGCCTGCGGCGTGGGCCAAAGCTTGAAATTCTTCTAACATCGCGAGATCTGGTGATTTTCCGAGCGTCACCTGCACCAGAAAGGTTTTTTCCACTATATGCCTTCTGGTTGGGTGAAGTCTTCTTCGTCTTCATCCAAGTCTTCGTCGTTTATGTCGTGTGAAATAGGAGCTCCGCCTTGTGGGGCGCCGCTGTGAGGCTTCATGGACACGCTGCGCGCGGGGACAATGGTTGAAATAGCATGTTTATAAACCATCTGGCTGACGTTGTTTTTGAGCAACACCACGAATTGGTCGAAGGATTCGACCTGCCCTTGTAATTTAATCCCATTTACGAGGTAGATTGAGACGGGGATCCGTTCTTTCCGCAAGGAATTGAGAAAAGGGTCTTGTAAAGATGGATTTTTAGACACTGGGCATTCTCCTTTATAATGTTTGTTTTTCATAATTTCCTCAAAAGAAAGGGGGCATTGTACCATGGTTACCCTTAACTACAAACAGCCTTCCAATCCAGCGTGTGGTGGACTGGCCACGATCGGAGCCATGTCATTTGTCTCTTAGCTAACTGCCTTGTTGCAGAAATGGCCTTTTCTCTCAAGGTAAGTTTATCGATATCGCCGGCCAAATAAGCCAGCACTTGTCGATATCCGACCGCTCGGGCAGCAGGAAGCTGGGTGAGCAGAGGCACATTATGCGTTAACGCAATTACTTCTTCAATGAGTCCTTGACGGCACATGGCATCAAATCGTTGTTCAATGGCGATATGGAGGGCTGAGCGATCTTCAGCGGTGAGGGCAATGTTGTAAAATGTAAGATTATGGGGGGGGATGGGAGGAGATTGAAAATGTTCCGTGAGCGTTTTTCCAGTTAAATAAATGACTTCTAATGCCCGTTGAATGCGTTGGGTATCGGTGGGTTTGATGGATTGACTGGCTTTGAGATCTAGGATGGCCAGCCTGGCATGCAGGGCTGACCATCCCACTTTTTGGGCTTCTTGTTCTAGATAGGCTCGCAGGGCGTCGTTTTTTTCGGGTAAAGGCGATAAGCCTTGTTGGAGTGCCTGAAAATACAGCAGGGTACCGCCTACTAAGAGGGGCCATTTCCCTCGAGATTGGATATCGTGAATACATTTTAGGGCTAAGGTACAAAAATGAGCGGCGCTGAAGGGGGTATTTGGGGCACACACATCCAATAAATGGTGGGGCACTGTGGCTTGTTCAGCCTTTGAAGGTTTTCCAGTGCCAATATCCATGCCCTGATAGACCATGGCGGAATCGACGCTGATAATTTCAATGGGAAGCTGTTGAGCCCATTTCAAGGAAAGACGGGTCTTACCTGTGGCAGTGGGGCCCATTAAACATAGAATGGGGCGTGGATCTATCCCCTCTACTGCTTCACGGAGGAGGGTTAGGGAGGGGGTGTCGCTGATAGGATTCATGCGAGCATATTACCACGCCTCTTGGAAGTTTGCTAGCCAACATTTATTTAATAAAACCTCAGTCAAGGGAACAAGACAAGCCTCTTGTTGTAAAACAGGCCATGCTTCTTGCCAAATATCTTGGGCTTGTAACACACGTTGAGGTAAAAATACGGCACTGAGATCTGCCCCCTGCCCTATTTTCGTCAACATAGCCTCTATTTCATCGCCTCGAATGGCTTTGAGGCATTGGGGAACGGTATGAATTCCTAGCCCCTCTGGTGTAAGGCAGCTTTTAAACCCGTGCTGGGTAAGCCAGTGGTGTAAAAAGTCAAGTTGGTCGAGTGGTACCGTGATGTCTTGAGGTAATAGCCAGGGCAATGTGGGGGCCGTTGCTGTCATGAGGGCTTTCAAGCATCGAGGCCAGTGGAGTAACCAGGATTGTGTGGCATGCACCATGACAAAAGTTGGCCCAATAGGGGTAATTTGCCAGGGCGTTTCTATCATGGGACGTTCTTTGAGGGGGGCGATGGGAATGGGGGGCCAAGCCCGAGAGGCAGGAGATGACACGGCAGAGGAGGTAAAGAAGGTAGGGGTGCATGAGATTGGTGTGGTATGAAGATGCCATTTGGCTAGCAGGGGCTCGATGACAGACATGACAAAAGCATGGACATGGCGAGATTCTCGAAATCGGATCTCTTGTTTGGTTGGATGCACATTGACATCCACGCGAGTGGGATCTATGTTTAAATACAATACGAAGCAAGGATAAGAAGCGTCGTCTAAAAATCCGCGAAAGCTTTCTTTCACAGCGTGTAACATCACTCGGTCGCGCACTTGTCGTTGATTCACAAAACAATATTGAGCATTGGCATGTCGTTTGGCTTCTTCTGGGGGGGCTACCCAGCCGGTTAAGCGCATACCCACGGCAGAAACATCCACCCAGATGGCTTTTTCAGCGAAAGAGGGGCCCATACAACGACTTAACCGCATATGTCGTTGTTCCGGGGTATGGGCGGGAGGGAGTTGCAGGCGAGGGATGGCATGGTGAAACAATTCCCAACCCACCTCAAAATGGGAGAGGGCAAATTGTTTGAGTAGATCTTCAATATGGACCCATTCGGTTTTGAGACTTTTTAAAAATTTACGGCGGGCGGGGACATTAAAAAAAAGCTCTCGCACTTCGAGGGTGGTGCCTATGGGGTGGGCAGCGGGTATAACGCCGCCCTCCAGCGTGACTTGAAAGGCTTCTGACTGATGGATATGACGAGACAGTAAGCGAGTATGGCTGACAGAGGCAATGCTGGCGAGGGCTTCCCCTCGAAACCCGAATGTTTGGACGGCGGACAAATCTTCCCAAGTAGCAATTTTGCTGGTGGCATGTTGGGCCAGGGCTAGAACCAAATCTTCCGAGGGGATGCCTTCCCCATCGTCAGAGATAACAATTTTTTGAAGACCTGATTGCTCTACCCGTACCACAATGTGTTTGGCTTGAGCATCCAGACTGTTTTCGATGCATTCTTTGACGATGGAGGCGGGTCGCTCGACCACTTCGCCTGCGGCAATTTGGTTGGAAAGGGCGGGGGATAATAATTTAATCATGCGGGACTTAAGAGGGAAGGGATATATCTGATGGCGCTTACGTTGTGGGAATAGACAACACTTGTCCTACTTGTAACGCATTGTTTTTTAATCGATTGTGGTGCCTGAGGGCTTCCACCGACAATTGATGTTTTTGAGCGACTGAAAAGAGTGTGTCTCCTGATCTGACCACATAGACGGATGATTTTTGAGAAACCGAGTGAGGTGGGGAGGCAACAATCACAGTGGGTACACGGCGATCGGCGTATCGTTGAACACCTTTTAAGATAGCATGTGCAATTTTCCACTGATAGTCCTCTTCTCGTAAGTTCGCCTCCCCCATTTTATGGGAAATAAAGCCAGTTTCCACCAAAATGGAGGGGATATCCGGCGATTTTAGGACCATAAACCCAGCACTTTCAACTTTTTTCTTATGGAGGGGCACGATTTTGTGGAGTTCTTGCAACACAGCTTCGCCC